>NZ_JBSGTX010000014.1:0-14336 GCF_053607625.1 Streptomyces sp. NPDC055103 | reverse complement strand
ACCACGGCGACGGCGACGGACCGCGCATCACGGTCCCCGTCCCGCCCAGGCAGTAACCCTTCTCACGTGCTCGAACACCACGGAACAAGCAGTGTCACCCGAGAGAACGGACGTGTCGGAGGCAGGCGGCGGCGCCTTCCGGGCCGTGCTTGCCCTTGGCAACGGCGTCGGTGTTGAGCTGGACGATGTAGTCGCCGACCTCGTGGGCTGCGGTGAGCGTGGCGTACGCGGCGGCGAACTGGGTTGGCTTGCTGGACATGTGACGCTCCTTCAGTTGATCTCAGGATTCCGGCGCTGGCGCGGCCTTTGCGCCCAGCGCTGGGCAGTGTGGGCGTGACGTGCCGCACACACGAGAGCGGCCCTCCGTCCCCGGGTGGCGGGGAGGGCCGCTCTCGTGTGTCCGGACGGTGTCCGGGCTGGTCAGGGGCTTGTTCGGGCAGCGGGCGCGGGTGAGCCTGCTGCCGGGGGCGCGCTGGTGTCGGTCGACAGGTACACGCTGGTGGCCTTCGTGGTGGTGGTCAGCGGCGGCGGGGAGGCGGGCCGTACAGCGTCGCCCAGGCGGGTCGGTCGCGGCGGGCCGCCGCAGCTGCGGGGGCGGACTGCCGCAGGGCGCGGCCGAGTTCGGCCATCGCTTCGGCGGCGGCCTGGACCGCCGGGCGCCAAGCCTCCATGAGGGCGCGGATCGGCTCCAGGGCCTCGGCCATGACGGCGTGGGCTTCGGCGAGGACCAGGTGGGTGTGCTGGCCGTCCTCACGGCGGCGGCGCTGGGCAACCGCGGTGACGGCTTCCTCGACGGTCAGGCCGTGGAGCTTCACCAGGCGGCCGATCAGGATGAGCGCGGCGCGGGCGGATGCCTGCTCGGGGGTCATCGGCGAGGGTCCTTCCGAAGGAGGTCGGGCGGCAGGTCGAAGGCGTCGGCGATCGCGGCGGCGGCCTGGGCGCGGCGGCCGGCGGGGACGGGTTCGCCGTTGGCGCAGGGCGAACAGAACAGGTCGCCCTGGTAGTTCTCGTAGACGCTGGGCTCGCCGCACACGCAGCACACGGTCGGCTTCGGGGGCTCGGGCTCGGGCTCCGGTTCGGGGTGCAGCTCGGCGGCGAGGAGGGTGAACGCCTCGGCGAAGGCGGCGCCCATGAGGTGGCGGGGGACGGTGGCCCGGTAGGCGAACCGGACACCCGGATTACTGTCCGGACGGTCGCTGTCCGGACGTGTCCGGACGGTGTCCGCCCTGGTGGGGAGGGGTCCGCAGTCCTGCGTCTCTCCGATGTCCTGGGGTGTCCGGACGATGCCGCCGGACTTGTCCGGACGCTGTCCGGACGCGCTCACGACTAGACCGCCTTCGTGAAGCCGGTCGGTCCGGCCGGGGGGTGCGGCTGCTCGCTCCACACGATCGGTACGGCGCCCGGGGCGTCGGCCCGGTCGGTCATCACGATCGCCACGGCGGCCGGGTCCGGCTCGACCGGCGCGTCCGGGAGAACGAGGAGCGGCCGGCCGGGGCGCGGCAGCCACATCGGGTGGTCGAGGCGGACCAGGAGGTGAAGCATCTCCGTGAGCCGCTGGGCCATGTAGCGGGCGCACTCCGGGGACAGGTCCAGCGCCCACCCGGCGTGGGACTGCTCCAGGGCGTACGCGATCTCGCCGACGGTGGCGGGGTGGACGCCGGGGGTCGGGTTGAGCGCTTCGTCCCACTGGAAGTCGCAGCGGTGGCAGCGCCGTTCCAGTCGCTCGGGGAGCGGGCCGCGGCGCTGCAGGCGGCCGTTGTACTCCAGGATCACGTGGGCGATCGCCGGCTTGTAGGCGGTGAACGCCTCCAGGTTCGAACACATCGCGCACTCGGTCTCGTCGCCGGAGAACGGCGGCAGCTCGACGGGCTGCTGCTCCGGTGCGGTGGTGTCGGGCTGGGTCATCTCGGGTCCTTCACTGCGCGGACGGGGTGGCGGCCACCGCACGAGGGGCCGCTGCCCCTCGTGCGATGAGCCGTGGATGGTAGGGGGTCAGCGGAGTGCGGCCCGCGCCGCACGGACGCGGTCGATCGCTGCGGTCAGCCGCTGCTCGGAGACGCCACGCTCTCCACCAGGGCCGAAGAGACGGGCGAACATGTCGGTCTCGGTCACCTCGGTGGCCGGCGTGATGAGCTGTCCGGGGGTCTCCTCGGTGACGTGGCCGTTGACGACGCGCCACTGGCCGAGGACGCCGCCCGCGCCCTCGTCGGCGAGGAACTGCGCGGTCAGGTCGAGGTACGGGAACGCGACGGCGATCGACTCCCAGTCGGAGAGCGCCGTCTCGCGGTCGGGCCACTTCCCGACGTTGTAGTTCGAGCAGCCGATCGTGCCGTCCCAGTCGCACCAGCCGTGCGGCCCGCCGATCCACGACGAGGCGATCCGCGACGTGTAGAGCAGGGTCAGCGGGAGGACGTCCAGCTCCTTGGTGACGGCCCGGATGCTGTCCATCGTCGCGTTGCTGTACCGGCCCGGCGCGAGGCCGAGCGCGCCGTACACCGTGTGCGTCCACGCCTTGTCGTTGCCGTCGAGCAGGTACAGGTTCGCGGTGCGGATCAGGATCTCGTCGGCCTGCTCCGGGGTCACCGGGGCGCCGGTGACGAGGAGGCGCGGCCACTTCGTGAGGTCTTCGGGCACGGGACCTTCCTTCGGGTGGTGGTGGAGGCCGCCACGGGTGCGGCGGCCGGGAGTGTGGTCAGGGCAGGGCGCGGCCGGTGCGGAGCACGCGGATGATCTGCGCGGTGATGTGGGCCGTGTCGTCGGCGGGGGCCAGGAGCAGGGCCTGCTGTCCGCCGACGGGCGCGTGGGGGTGGGCGGTCGCCCAGGACCATTCGGGCCGGTCTCCGCCCCACACCACGTACAGGTGCTCGCCCCGGGCGACCGCGTCGGGCAGGCCGAAGTCGCGGGGCTCCAGGGGGACGACGATGCTGTGCTCGGTGGCGTGCGTGCCGCGCCACCCGCAGTGGGTCAGCTCGGCGACGACCGCCGCGGTGAGCGACGCCGGCACTTCATCCCACAGCTGCGGGTCGCCGTGCGGGCCGGTCACCGGGTGCTCGCCGGGGCGGGGTGCGGAGGGGATCACGTCGTGTCCTTCCTGACGAGGGCGGGGCACTGCGAGTCGTGGTGGTGGCCGAGGCTGGTCCACCACGATTCGCAGAGGCAGCCGGGCGGGAGGGCGGTCGCCTGCTCGATGGCGACCAGGTCGTCCACGGCTCCGGCGTACGGGGCGCCGTGCCGGTAGGTGGCGACCATGCGGATCAGGCGGGCGGCGTGGCGGGTCTCGCGGTGTATGCCGAGGAGCAGGCCGAGGGACGTCCCGAACAGGCTGGCCGCGTACAGGTCGTCTCCGGCGTCGAGCGCGGAGGCGCCGGCGTAGATGGCGATCAGGTAGACCGCCGAGTACAGCGAGATCATCAGCGCGCGGGCTTGGGTCATCAGGCGGAGTCCTTTCGGCCGTACGGTGGGGTGGGCGCCCGCCCCCCGGTTCCGACGGGGGGCGGGCGTTCCGTGGTGCTCGGTCATCCGGGGAGGTTGGCGGGCGGCGGCGTGCTCACCGGCTGGTGTCCCGCTCGTCGCTGAGCTCGCGGGCGACGTCGGCGCCCGGCCAGTTGTCCAGGCCGGCCGCCTCCAGGCAGCCCAGCCAGGCGGCGCGCTCCTCCAGACCGACGCGTTCCTGGCTGGGGTCGAGCTGTCCGGCGGCGGCCAGACAGGCGGCGATCACCACCGTGTCCGGGATCTTGCTGGGGAAGGCGACGGTGGCACCCTCGTTGGGCAGGTCCAGGGCGCAGCCGCCGGTCTCGGTGACGACGGCCCACACCGCGCCGGTGGGGTGCTTGAGCAGGCCGCGCGGGTCGAGGGTGTCGCCAGTCCATCCGGCGGCGTCCAGGGCCTCAGCGACTCCGATGCGCTCGTTCCACGTCATGTGGTGATCTCCAGTTCTTCGAGGGGCTGTTCGCTGTCGATGTGGGCGCGGAGGCGGGCCAGGGCTTGACCGTCGCGCCTGTTCAGGGCCCTACGGGCGGGTTCCGGGAGAGCGGCCCAGCAGGCGCCGCACAGGTACCAGCGGGACGGCTTCGGGGTGCGGCACGACCGGCACGCGGTGGCGGTGTACGCGCCGCGCGGCTTCGACTGGCCCGTCATGCCGTGCCGTCAGGCTGGTCGGCGAGCCAGCGCCCGAGCGCTGCGTGCAGCAGCCGGGCAGTGCTGAGGCCGACGCGGTCGGAGCAGCACTCGGAGTAGACGGTGGGGCCCGCTGCGCCGATCTCCACGGTGTAGTACGACGTCTTGTCGTCGGGGTTGAACGGCGTCTCCGGCAGGTAGACCGTGGTCTCCTCCGCTTCCTGGCCGGTCACTTCGCGGCCTCGGCGGCGCGGAGCTGGGCCAGGTGCTCGGCGTGGGCCTTGCCGACCTCCGGGGTGCAGTACCGGGCGAGGGACGCTGGGTCCATGCCGCTGCGGCACTCCGGTCCGATGCCGAGGGTCTTCGACGTCTCGTCGCGCAGCGCCCGCCCGCAGGACCAGCAGCGGGTCAGCAGGTCACCGAAGCACCGGGCGGCGACCTCCGGGCCCGCCGCGATGGCGGCCACGACCTTCTCCAGGTACGCGCGCCGCTTCTTCGACCAGGCCGAGACGAACTCGACGCGGTCGGCCGGGTTCTCCGGGAGCTGCGAGCGCAGCGGGATCGGCGGGCCGTAGGCCGCCCTCGCGGGCCAGGCCCGCAGCGAGTTCACCCGCGGGGTCCGCACGCGCCGCCAGTACGTGACCGTGCTCGGGTCGTCCGGGTCGAGGATCGCGTAGTAGCCGTCCTCGACGGCGTCCAGCTCGGGCCAGTCGATCGCCGGGGCCCCCATCAGGCACCGTCCTGGTCGTCGCCGAACATGGACGCCAGCTCGTCGGCGTGGGTGCCCAGCCAGTCAGTGGCGAACTCCCGGGCGCGCCGGGTGGGGACGCCGCCCTCCTCGTACATCGCGGTCAGGTGCTCCAGCACGGAGCGGGTCTCGCGGTCCGGGTCCTGCTCGTCGGCGACGGGGAGCCACCGCCGTACGGCCTCGAAGTGCGGCTCGACCTCCTCGGCCTCGACGGTGTCGCCGTACCAGCCGTGATCGTCCGGCGGCGGGCCGACCTCGTAGTCCCCCGCGTCGAGCTGGGCTTCGTACGTGACGGCGTACGTCTTGTCGTCGGTACGGAAGACGCAGCGGCGCTGCATCGAGTACTTGAGCGTCGTCACCGGCTCGTCGGCGAGCACGGTCTCGCTGTACGCGATGTCCTGCGGGTCGTCCGGCGGGACGCCGAGGTCCGCAAGCTCGTCGCGGGTGAACTGCCTGGTGCGCATTCAGATCTGTCCTTCGTCGTGCGACGGGGCGGGGATGCCGCGCCGCTGCTGGGTGGAGGGGTGACGGCTCCCGAGGTTGAGGGCCCGCGCTACTGCCTGCGGGCCGAACTCCTGGGTGGCCGCCTCGTGTCCGTGCTCCTCCAGGAACTGGAGGACGTCGCCGGGCACGAAGTTCTCGGGGATGGGGCGGGCCGGCCGCCGCTGGGCGGGCCCGCACAGCAGGCATCCGTTCTGGGCGGTCGGGTCGATGGGGCTGCCGGGGTGCTTGAGGCAGCGGTTCGCCCGCGCGGGGCCGAGGGCGGCGGCGACGGCTGCGCGGGCCTTGTCGATCTCGGCCGCCAGCTCGGTCAGCGTCTGGTCGGTGACGTCGTGCCGGGTCGCGAACTCGCAGAGGTTTCGCAGCGAGGCCCCGATCGCGGGCAGGTATTCCGGGTTCACGCGCTTACCGCCTGTCGCTCGTCGTTGCCGGGAGCGGCGGGGGTGGCCGGGCGGGGGTTCCGCTCCCGCCAGCCGGTCATGTGCTGGTGGACCTGGTGGTCGAGCTTCACGCCCCACACGCCGGCCTCTCCGAGGATCTGCCGGTACCGGCGCTCCTCGGCGGCCTCGGCCTCGTCCCAGGCGGTGACGACGGTCCGAGCAGCCGCCAGGGCCTCCGTGTCGGCCTGGAGCTTGGCGCGGGCGGCAGCGGCAGCCTGGGCGGCCTCCCGCTCCTCGGCGGCCCGCGCCCTGCAGGTCCGGCACTCGCCGCCGCCGATGATCAGCCCGTCCTCGCACCCGGGGTCGGGGCAGTCCTGGGCGAGGATCGCGGCGGCCAGCCACGAGTTCCGGTTCTTGATCCGGTCGCAGCCGTCCGGGTTGTCGAAGTCCCGGCGGGGCGCTGTGCAGCCGGAAGCGGTGCACCGATCGCAGCCGCGGTAGTCCGCCGCCGCACGCTCGTCGGCCTTCTCGCCGTACCAGCGCCGGTTCAGCCGGGCGATCACCTGCTCCGGGGTCCGGCGCGGGATGCCCGGGGCACCGTCCAGCAGATCGTTGATCGCCCGGTGCAGCCCCGGGAACAGCCGCGTTCCAGGAGCAGCAACGGCGGCCGGGATCGCGGCCCGCACCATCTCGAAGCCGGGCGACTCCTTGCGGGGCCGGGTCTTCGTCGTGGCCGGTCGCGGGGACTTCTTGCGCTGGGTGGGGAGGGTCATTCCGGACGCGGCGGAGCCGCCCTCGGCTTGGCCGCTTTCACCAGCCGCGCCGTCGCTCGCGCCCGCAGACGCGAAACCACCTGCACCATTGCCTACGGCGTCAGCCACAGCGGGGTCGTTCTCGTCTTCTTGAGTAACCACCGTCTTCTTAGAGACTCGGGGGTTTTCCGGGAGTCGGGAAAACCCCGAGTCGGGGAAACCGTCTTCCCCGACTCCCGGAATTGCCGGACCCGGTGAGCCTTGGCGTGCGGCCTCGTGGGCCTTCTTCGCGGCCCGCGCGGCGGCCTTCTTCACCAACTTGGAGCGGCGCTTCTGTGCCCGCTCGATCGCGGTCGCGGTGGGCTCGATTACCTCAACGCGGCGAACGTCCGGGTCCTCGGCGCGGATGTCCGCGAGGAGCTGTTCCACCTCGGCGTCACTGGCCGGCGGGGCGTAGACGGCCACCTCGGTGCGCCACTGGTTCCCGGCGCCCATGACGCGCACCTTCACGATGTACCGGGCGATCTGGAGCGCGCCCATGGCGTGCGCCATGGCGTCCTCGCCGTGCCCGTACTTCTCGCCGACGTCGGCGAGCCTGATGTCCCAACCGTCCTTGTGGCGCAGGAACGCGGTCAGGAGCCCGAGCGCCGTCAGGTCCAGGTTCGTGGAGTCGTCAACGGTCTCGTTCGGCACCTGCGCGAACCGGGGCGGTCGTCCGCTCCGCTTCCTCATGGTGTCTCTTCTCGGTCGTGCTGTCGGGTGGGGGGTGGGCAGGGCAAGGCCCACGCCAGTTCGGCGGGGGTTCCTTGATCCCTAATGTGTACACTAGCGTACGCAAGCGTGCGTGACGGTACATCCGGTACTGTCTGCGTATGCCTGCGAACACAAGCGCCGAGATCGGTGTCCGTGACCTGCGAACCCAGCTGTCCGACGTGCTGCACGAGAGCACCGTCCGAGGCCGGATCACCTACGTGACCAGCCGAGGCCGGCGAATCGCGGCGATCGTTCCGGTGGACATCGCGGAGGCCGCCGAGAGCGCCCAGGAGTCGGGGGAACAGCCCTCGGCCTGACCGAGGAGAACCCCCATGCCGGGCCAGCAGACCGCTCTGTACTGGCTCTACGGAGCCGACGACGCCCTGCTGTACGTGGGCATTACCGACGATCCCGAGCGCCGGTTCAAGCAGCACGCCTACCTCAAGCCGTGGTGGGGCGACGTCGTGCGCCACGAACTCCAGTGGTTCCCGAACCGGCTGGCTGCCGCCCGCGCCGAGGTGGAAGCCATCGAGGACCACGACCCGGTCCACAACGGCACGCACTCGCCGAGCCGGGCCCGCCGCATCAACCAGGACCAGGTCGACGCCGCCGGAGTCCGGCACATCTCGCTCGGACGTGCCCGCAACCAGTGGAACGACGTCGTGGACGAGGCCAAGGGCGGGACGCGGACGGCTCTCCTCAACTACGGCAAGCCGCACGCCTACCTGGTCCCCATGGCGTTCTACGAGCGCGCCCTTGCCGCCCTCGGGGAGAGCCCCACGCCGTCCGGCGCCTGACTTCTGGTTCATGGCCGGCCACCCGCCCTTCGGCGGTACGCGGCCAGGTCGAGCACGCCCGGCGGGAGAACCGCCGGGCGCTTCGGCGTGGCCGGACGCCGGGCCGGGCACGTCGCCACGTGCGGGACGTACAACTTCTCCCAGGCCATCAGCGGCAGTTCCTCGGAGGGGCGACGGGACCGGCGGGTGCCCGTCCCGTCGCGGTAGACCGCAGCGTTCCCCGTCTCGTCCGGCTCCGGGTCGACGGCAAGCCGCTTCCCGGCGTCGGTGACAGTCCACAGCACTTCGCGATGGCAGGCCATGCACTTGGGCATCCGCGTTCTCCTTCCGAGGGAACGGCCGAGCCGCCCCGCGTACGGCGGGGCGGCAGGGCGCAGGGGTCAGTCGAGGACGGCGTCGAGGATCAACTCGCCGAACCAGATGAGGACGGCGACGACCAGACCGACGAGCCACCACCACGGCGGCACCGTGGTGATGGCGTACGTGACGCCGGACGCCAGGCCCCCGCCGGCGAGGCCGAGCAGGAAGCGGACGAAGGGGTGCATGGGGCTGGTCTCCTTGGGGGTCAGTCGTCGCAGAGGTCGGATCCGTGGCCGCCGCGGCGGTGCCCCGGCTTCTTCGTGCTGGTGGTCGTCGGCGTCGGCGACTTGCGCACCGTCGGGGCCTGCGCCGCCGGGGGGACCGGGACCGTGCGGCGGGGCGCGGGGTCCTTCGGGGCAGTCGGCTGCTTCTCCAGCGACGGGGCCTTGCGCACGGGCGCCGGTACCTTCGCCGCCGGTGCCGGAGCGGCAGGACGAGGCGCGGGCGGAGCGGGCTTGGCCTCGGCGGCGAGCGCGAACCAGCCGCACCCGTCGTCGCCGTCGTCTCCGTTGACGGCCTGGCAGCCGGTCATCACGAGCAGCAGTACCGCGATGGCGCCCCACGTGGAGTGCTCACGCTTCTTCACTGGCCGTCCGCCTTCAGGCGACGCCGGCGAGGACGCAGCTGCACCTTGGCCTCCAGTAGCAGCGCCCGCGTCAGCCCGAACGACAGGTCGTACTCGGCCGCAAGGTCCCGGATCGACGCGTCCCCGCCGTACTTCTTGGCCAGCTCCCCGCGTACGCGCTCGCGGTCGTCGCCGCGCAGCCTCGGCCGCCGGATCAGCTCGCGGCGAGTGCCACGCTTCTCCGGCTGAGGCTCGGCCAGTTCACTGCTCATCGTGCTCAGTTCCCTTCGTCGGGTGGTGGGCGGCGCGAGCGTCCAGCTCGGCCGCGTAGGAGACCAGCGACCGAAGCGACTCAGCCCGCTCATGCGGTGAAGCTCCGGCCGCCGCCGCCACGAAGGCGGTCACGTGGTCGTGGTCGTGGTTGGCGTAGGCGGTGACCAGCCGGGCCGCGAACATCCGCTCCGGGTGGCCCTCGGCGTCGCCGAGCTGGTCGAGGACCCACGCCTCACCGCGGGCCTCGTCCGGCAGGCCGTACAGGGTGAGGAGGGCGCGCAGCGCGGTGTCGGCGACGACCCGGCACCCGGCCACCAGGTCCAGCGCGTCAGCCCGCTCCGAGATCCGCGCGGCGATCTCGCCGGCCAGCTCGTCGTTGCCGCCACGAGCGGCCTCGAGAGCTTCGCGCGTCCAGTGCGTCAGCAGACCCGGGCTCAGCACGCCCGCCCCCTGGTCACAACTGCCCCTGAGAGCTGTACGTCTTGACGATCCCGGCGATGTCCGCGAGAGCGTCCTCGGCGCACACCTTGTCGGCCGGGACACCCCGCTCGTCCCGCAGGTGCGTGGGGTGCCCGCAGTACCGGCACGGCAGTTCCTTCGAGTCCCAGTGCGCAGACGAGCCCCAGTTGAGGAGACCGCTCACCGGCAGCGGCGACGGCTGGAGCGGCGGCACGGACTGCTTCGCGGGCGTTCTACGCTGCCGAGGAGGCATCGGCCTTCGCCCTCTCCCGCTCCTGGCGGCGCTGCTTCTCCGCCGCGAGCCGTGCCTGCCGCAGCAGTTCCGCGCGCTCGTCCTCGTCCATGCCGCCCCACACGCCGTAGTCCTCGCGGAACGTCAGGGCGTGCGCCAGGCACTCGGAGCTGACCGGGCACCGGCCGCAGAACGCCTTGGCGTAGCTCGCGTGCACCGAAGCCGGGACGCCGCCCTTCCCGACGGGGAAGAACGCGGCCGTCTCTTCACCGGCGCACGCCGCGTCGTCGCTCCAGTGATGCGGCCGAGGCTGGGTCCAGTGGTCATTGGGGCGAGGGATTCGCGGCATGGTCGGCTCCTTGCTTCGTCGTCATGTCCGGATAGGCCGCGCGGACATGTCCGGACACGTGTCCGCGCTGGTCAGGGCTGGGAGAGAGGCACCTGGACCGCTATGTCCGGAGGCGTGTCCGCGTCGTGTCCGGACGTGCCCGGACGCCATGTCCGGCGGTGCCGTCGACGGCCGCCGGTACGCCGTACGCCCCAGCCGAGAGAGGCCGCGCCGAGGAGCACCGGCGCCCACACGTGAGCCGTCGACACGACCACGTCGACGGCGTGCCCGTAGGCGACGAGGAGGTCCAGCCACATCACGACGACAGCCCCATCTCGTCCCGCCAGCGGGTCACCGTCCGGTCGGCCATCCCGAGCCGCGCGGCGATCTCGACGGCGCTCTTCCCGGCCTCCGTCATGACCTTGACCGCGCGCCGCCTCTCCTCGTCGCTCAGCGGCGGGCAGACGCCCCGGCACAACGCGGCACGCTCGACGGCAACCAGGTCGACGCCCTTGTCCCACGTCGCGCCAGGGAGATTCACGCCGCGCCCCCTTCACGGATCACGCGGTCAGCGAGGTGCCCACCGGCCACGCAGCACGGGTAGTCGCACGACGGCCTGACGTTGCCCTCGGGCTCACGGCCGTGGTGCCAGCGGAACGCCAGCCGGTACGCGGTCTCGACCTGGCCACGCCACGCCACCACGGGCGTCCCGCGGTGGCCGGTCGCACCGGACCAGTGGAGGTGACCGCCCTCCACGGCGACGGTCCGCTCGTCGAACGCGTCCTCCCACGACGCGGCCGGGGCCCGGCGGCCCCGGCCGGGCGCAGCAGCACCCGGCCGGGACTCACCGGCGGAGTCGAGCGCCGCAGCGATCTCGTCCGACGTCACTCCGCTCACCCCCGCCTCTTCCGAGGCGGACGGGCGGCCTTCGCGACGACGTCCGACCGGTTAAGCGACGAGACGTGACGGGCGACGACGAGGATCGTGCGCGGGTGCTCGACGTCCAGCTCGACCACCCCGTACGCGGCGGTGATCTGCGCGTCGTCCACCCAGGCGATCCCGTTACCGGCGTCGCAGATGTGCTTGAGCAGGTTGTCCGTGTCGATCCGCTGCCGGTCCGGACGGAAGAACACCGCGCCGATCGCCAGGTTCCCCGTCCACGGCTGCCGGAAGACCGGCCGCAACTTCCACGCCGTACGCTGCTCCGCCGCCGTGTCCGCCTCCGTCTTGTACGTCCGCCCCTCCGCGAACCGCGGCCGGGCCTTCGCCGGCGGGGGCCCGTCGAGGACCAGCACCTTGAAGTCGCGGACCCCGGGGGCGAGGACCGCAGCCAGACGCCGCGCCCGCTCCCGGTCCAAGTCCCGCCCGCCGGAGGGGAGGAGGCTCGCCGCCGTCGGCTCTGCAGGCGTCCCGTCGTCGGCCCGCTGTTCGGGGATGCTCATGCGACGTCACCGCCGTCCACGCGCACCCAGCCGGCGGGCAACGGCGCCGAGTTCCGGAACCCGGTGAGGACCAGGCGGTCGGCGTGCTCGGCGTGGCAGTTCGCTTCCGCCGTCAGCCACCGGTCCGGCAACGAGTCGACGTCCAGCCCGCTGTCACTCGTGATCTGGTCCATCAGCACCGTGACCGGCTCGTCCGGCCGCCACGCCGCGACCTCCACACGGGCCGTACGCGCCTTCTTGTCGACGTCGACCACCCGGACCGCCGTCGCCGCCCGCTCGTCTGCCCGGGCCGCCAGGTACGTGTGCCCGAGCGGCGTGATCGCGGGCAGCCCGTGAACGAGCTGACCCAGACCGCGCAGCTTCAACTGCGGGAAGACGCCCTCGTCGTCGGCGGTGGTGCTCCCCGAGGCCAGGACCCGCAACAGGGCCTCCGCCTCCGGGACGAGGGGCATCTCTCGGGCCATCCGCGTCACGCGGACCTGCGCCATCCGCCACGACGCCGTGTGCTTCGTCGTCTCCGCCGAGCACGGGCAGCCGTACACCGTCTCGCGGTGCTTGTCGTCCACGTGCCCCTGGCAGCGCAGCAGGCTATTCCGGCCCTTTTCGCACAGGACCGCGGTGCAGCACCCGCAGCGGGGGCAGTCCGCCTGTGCGGGCCGGACGTACTCCGGGCCGAACGGCTCATCCATGGGTCTTTCCTGACGTCGTTGTCGGGGTGGAGGTCTTGCAGGAGCGGCATCGGCGCGCGCCGGCGTCGAGGGTGTGAGGCGTCTCGCGGCTCTCGGCCGGGCACCAGGCGAAGTACGGGCCGCGCCGGAACGCGGCCGGGTCCGGGTGCCGCCGGTGCGACCCGCGTACCAGCGGCACCAGGAGGGCGAGCACGGCGAGGGTGGCCATGACTCCGGCCAGGGCGCCGGTCATCGGCCCCACCCCACAGACGGCACGATCGGCCAGTCCGTACGGACTGACGCCGCCCGGAACTCCTTGCCGGGGGTGGCCGCGAAGTGGTCGCGCAGACCGGCCTGCTGGTCGGCCGCCCAACGGACCTGCATCTCGTGCAGGTCCTCCAGCGGCGTCTTCCCGATCCACGGGTACTCGTCGGCGAGCGCCACGGTGACCGCGCAGGCGGCGACCGCGTCCGCCCCGGCGTCGTGCGCGCCACCGTGAACCACGTCGTACGTGCGGCACAGGTCCTCGAGTCGGCGCGACCCGCGCCGGTACCGGTCGACGTGCTTGTCCAGGACGCGGGGGTCCAGGACGAGCGGCACCGACGCCGAGAACAGCGACCGGACGCCGTACCGCTCGGCCTCGTGCTCCAGCATCGTCAGGTCGAACGGCGCGTTCATCACGACCAGCGGCGCACCGGCCTCCACGGCCGCAACCAGGGTGGCGACGACCTGGCCCACGACCAGGGCGGCGGGCTCGCCTTCCGCGCGGGCCTGCTCGGTCGTGATGCCGTGCACGCGAGACGCCCCAGGCTGGATCTCCACGCCGGGGTCAGCCATCCACGTCTGGGTCCGGGCGGGCCGGCCGCCGTCGTACGAGACGACGGCGGCCGTGACGATCCGGTCCGACTCGGGGTTGACCCCGGTCGTCTCCAGATCGAGCCCACACAGGGGACCGGAGGTCCAGGTCACCGGCGGATGCCCTTCCGGTTCCGGCGGCTCGTCCGCTTCGGCTGCGCCCGCTTCTGCGTGGCCCGCTTACGCGGCAGCGGCCGGGTCCGGGTGTCCTGAGGGTCCTGCGACTCCTCGGCCCGCTCGTGGGCCTCGTCCGCCTCGGCCTGGAGGTGGATCTCCTCGGCGGGGGCGTGGACGATCTGGACCTCGCCGGCCTCTCCGGCCTCGTCGGCCTTGAGCAGGGCGACCAGCTCGGCGGACATCGGCACAACCTTGTGTAGGCGGCGCAGCGCCGACTTCCGCCACATGGCGTCGAAGTCGGTGTGCCAGAACGAGTCAGCCTTGCCCGACTCGACGGCCCGCCGGTACGCCGAGCTGTACTCGTCGCGGATCGCCTCGGCGTCCTCGCGGGACAGGACGATCACCTGCGAGCGGGCACCGGACGCCATCCAGCAGAACGCGTACGCCAGGATCGGCGCACCCCGGTCCTTCTTCGACAGGGCCACTGCGGGCTTGTGCGTGAAATCAAGCGGCGCCGGGGCGGTGGGCTCGTAGTTCCACTCGTCGTTCTCGTGGATGAGGCCGACGTGGACCGAGCCGACCCGGCCCGAGCGGTACATCAGCTCGACGTAGCCCTGGGCCATCGGCACGAACACCGCCTGCTTGCCCTCGCGCTTGATCACCGCGTGGCGGCCGTCCGGCACGAGACCGAACCGGGCGCAGGTCAGCAGCGCCTGACGGAGCGACGCCGGGGTGCAGTAGACCAGCCCCGGCAGAGCGGCCCGCACGGCGGACAGGAACGCCTTGACGTCGATGTGCGACGGCAGGGCCTTCGTGAAGTCGTCGCCGTACTGCTCAAGCCAGTTGAGCACCAGGTCGGCGACGTCGTCGCCCTCGGCCTGAGCCGACTTGCGGAGCTGGGCCGGGACCGACCCCTTGGTGTCCTCGGCGAGCGTCTGCACCGTCGCGTCGGCGGTCGGCTGCTCGGTGGTCGCCGCGATCACGCGGGCC
>NZ_JBSGTX010000013.1:0-135888 GCF_053607625.1 Streptomyces sp. NPDC055103 | reverse complement strand
GGTGGGCGCGGTGTGGGGTTGTCGTGTCGGGGGGCGCGCGTGGCGGCGGGGGGGGGGGGGGGGGGGCCGTCTCCGCCCCCCCCCCCCCCGACCCGCTCTACGACAGTGCCTCAGATCTCCTTGCGGAACGCCTCGGCGGCGGCCAGGAACAGGTCGTTTCCCTGCACCTCGCCGATCGAGACCCGCACGCCCTCGCCCGCGAACGCGCGGACCACCACCCCGGCCTCGGCGCAGACGGTGGCGAAGTCGAGGGTGCGCTCGTCGAGCCGCAGCCAGACGAAGTTGGCCTCGGAGTCGACGACCGTCCAGCCCTGGGCGCGGAGCGCGTCGGTGACCCGCGTGCGTTCGCCGACCAGCGCCTCCACCCGCTCCATCAGCGCGTCCTCGGCGCGCAGCGAGGCGACCGCGGCGTCCTGGGCGAGCTGGCTGATGCCGAACGGGACGACGGTCTTGCGCAGCGCGGTGGCGACCGGCTCGTGCGCGATCGCGAAGCCGACGCGCAGCCCGGCCAGGCCGTACGCCTTGGAGAAGGTGCGCAGCACGCAGACGTTGGGGCGGTCGCGGTACAGCTCGATGCCGTCGGGGACGTCTCCGTCGCGGACGAACTCGCGGTAGGCCTCGTCCAGGACGACCAGGATGTGCGCGGGGACTGCGTCCAGGAAGCGGACCAGACCGTCGCGGTGCAGGGCGTTGCCGGTCGGGTTGTTGGGGTTGCAGACGAAGATCAGCCGGGTGCGGTCGGTGATCGCGGCGAGCATCGCGTCGAGGTCGTGGGAACCGTCGGCGGTGAGCGGGACGGGCACGGGCGTGGCGCCGGCGATCTGGGTGAGGACCGGGTACGCCTCGAACGAGCGCCAGGCGAACAGGACTTCGTCGTCCTCGCCGGCCGTGGAGAGCACAAGGGACTGAGTGACGCCGACCGAGCCGGGGCCGGTGGCGATGTGCTCGTCGGGGACGCCGAAGTGCCGCGCGATTTCGGCGGTGAGCTCGCCGACGGACATGTCGGGGTAGCGGTTGAAGTGGCCGGCGGCGGCGACCGCGACCTCCAGGACGCCGGGCAGCGGCGGGTAGGGGTTCTCGTTGCCCGACAGGACGAAGGCGTCGGCGTAGGGGGGCTTGCCGGGGCGGTGGGCGGAAAGGGCGTCCAGGTTCGGCCGCAGGCGAAGTTCGCGCTGGTGTTCGTTCACGGGAGTTCGTGCCTATCTCGGTCGGAGGGTGCGGAGGTCCGGCGGGTCGGTCGTCACTGTGCTGTCGGGCCGGTCCGGGGGCTGGCGGTGCCGTCCGGGCGTCGGCCGACGGCGCGGTCGACGAGCAGTCCCGCGGCCCCGGTGTACCGGGTGGGGTCCAGCAGGTCCGCGAGTTCGCCGTCGCCGAACACGTCCTTGAGTTCAGGCAGCCCGATGAGGATCTCGGCCAGCGGGCGGCCCTCGTGGTCGCTCAGGACGGAAGCCCGGCTGAGGCACTGGCGGGCGGTGATCTTGCCGATCCGGGGTGCGAGGACGGCCGCAATCCGCTCCGTGACGATCTGGCTGTCCGTCAGATCGAGGTTGGCGCGCATCCGTTCCGGCCGGACGGTCAGGCCTTCGGCGAGCTCGACCGCGGTGTGGGCGGCGCCACCCGCCAGCCGGAGGCACTCGCGCAGCATCAGCCATTCGGCATGCCAGGCGCCTCCGGACCGCTCGTCCTCGGTGGTCAGGCACTGGGTCAGGCCGGCGGCCAGCACCGGAACCTGCAGCGCGGCGGAGCGGATCAGCGTCGCCAGCACGGGATTGCGCTTGTGCGGCATGGCGGAAGAGGCCCCGCGGCCGGCCGGGGCCGGTTCGGAGACCTCCGCGACCTCGGTGCGGGCCAGCACCTGGACGTCCACGGCCAGTTTCCCGAGCGCCGCCGCGGTGTGGGCCAGGGCGGCGGCGAGGTCCGCGATCGGGGTACGCAGCGCGTGCCACGGAAGTACAGGCCGGGCCAGCCCGGTCTCTTCCGCGTAGGCCGTGGTGAGCCGGTCGAGGTAGTCGCCGAGCCCTTGATCAGTGATGCCGCGGTCGACCTTCGCGTACTCCAGGTATCCGGCCAGCGTGCCGGCGGCGCCGCCGAGCGCCACCGGAAGCCCGTGTGCCAGGATCCGCTGCAGTCGCTCGGCGGAGTCCAGCACAAGCTGGCGCCAGCCCGCCGCCTTGAGGCCGAAAGTGGTGGGCACGGCGTGCAGGGTGAGGGTGCGGCCCGCCATCGGCGTGTCGCGGTGCTCGTGGGCGAGGACGGCCAGGGCGTCGGCCACGCGGCGCAGGTCGGCGAGGAGGATCGTCAGGACCCGTGAGGCGACCAGCATGGTCCCGGTGTCCAGGATGTCCTGGCTGGTGGATCCGCGGTGGACGTATTCGGCAGCGGCCGGGTCGTCGGCGGCCACGACGGTGGTGAACGCCTGGACCAGACCGACCACCGGATTGGCGGTCTCCCGCGCGGCCAGAGCCAGTGCCCGGGCATCCAGCCGTTCGGCGCGCGCGGCGGTGCTGATGGCCGCGGCGGCGGACGTGGGCAGGGTACCCAGCCGGGCCTGGGCCCTGGCCAGGGCCGCTTCGGCGTCCAGCATCGCCTGGAGCCACGCCAGATCCCCGGTGGCCGCTTCCACCGGCGTGCCGACCCGCACCGGGGAGAGCAGGCCGGCGTCGAAGTCGAAGCCGCTCATGCCGCTGCCTCCTCGGTGTCTGCGAAGGTCTCCTCGGCCAACAGGGTCAGCACCGCCGCGGCGATCGCGTCGGAGTCCTCGACGGTGACCGAGCCCACGCCCGGCCGGATGCCTGCCGCGGTGACCCAGTGCACCGACTCGGTCGGCACGCCGTGCACGAACCGGCGCGGGTGCGGGCGGCCCTCGGCGTCGAGCGGGTGGTACGGCCGCCCGGAGACCGCGACGCCGCCGGTCTCGTACTCGGTGCCGCACTCCCCGGAGATGCGGTACGGCGCACACTGGCCGGTCGACAGCAGGTGGCGCATCAAGCGGTCGGCGGTGCGGCGCAGATCCGGTTCGGGAAGCCGGGCCTCGATCAGCGCGCCGGCCCGGTGTCGCACGCCCGGTATCCGGCGAGAGCGCACCTCGAACGCGGCCCCGGCGGGGTCGTCCGCGACCGCCTCGACGACCATGCCGGGGCCGGTGATCTCGACCGTCCCGGCCTCGATCAGGGCGATGAGCTCCTCGATCCTGGAGACGGGCGGGCCGATCGACAGGAAGGCGTTGAGCGGGGTGTACCAGTGCTCCAGCTCGTCCCGGTGGGAGTTCCCCTCAAGACCGCCGTGGTCGACGGCCAGACGGATCTCGTTGCGCAGGTCGCGTAGCACGTCGAGAGCCGCTTTGAGCGGTCCGCTGACGTTGCCCGCCCTGGCCTCGGCGATGTCCTGGCGCAGGTACGCCAGCAGCCAGGCGCGGTACTCCTCGGGAGTGGTGAACTCCTGCTTCCCGTACGGCTCGGCGATGCGGTCCCAGTCCCAGCGCTCGGCGGGGGAGACACCCACGCCGTTGAGCGACCGGATCTTGTCCTCCGGCGAATGAGCGGCCCGCAGGAAGGTGTCGGTGAAGTCCGCGAGTCGGGTCTCGTCGACTCGACCGGACAGCAGGGCGGCGTAATAGACGCTCTCCGCCTCCGCGGCGATCAGTGGCCACAGGTGGGTGCCGAACCGGATCCACTCCCCCTGGTCGGCGAGAGCCCGCAGCTCGTCGATCTTCTCGACCGTCAGCAGCCTGGGCTGGTACCGGCCGTAGGCGCCCTTCTCGTTCTCGCCCCGGGCGTGGTACGGAATGCCGCGCCGGGATCCGGCGAGGAGGCGGGGCTCCCGACCGGAGGGGTGGTAGACCAGCCGGTCGTCCACCCGCTCGAACGAGCCGCCCCGGCCGACGGTCAGCAGAGCCATGTGGTCGAAGAAGTTGAGGCCGAGGCCGCGCAGAACGACACTCTCGCCGGGACCGATCCGGGAGCAGTCCGAGTCGGCCGGGTTGTCGGGCCCGAGGTACACCAGGCCGTGCTTGTCCGCGAAGGCGGCGAGCCGCTCCCCCTCGGCAGTGGCTCGAACCGGCACATGCCCCTGGGCCAGCACCACCGCGTCCAGGCCGGACAACCGGGTGCCGTCGGCGAGCAGCAGTGTCTGCCGCCCGTCGCTGTCGCCGGACTCGTCGTCCAGCGCGACCGCGAACTCCCGGTGGACCCGGATCTCCAGGTGCGCCGGCGCGTGCGCGGTCAGGGTCCGGAACACCCAGTCCAGGTAGTGACCGTAGAAGGCGCGGCTGGGGTATGTGTCCGGACCGAGGCGGCGGGCCTCCGTCAGGACGTACCCGTCGTCGGGGACGGTGATCGCTCCGGCCGCCACGTCCCGGGCCCAGTCGTAGAGGCTGGGCCCGTCCTCGGCGGGTCCCACCAGGTTCACGCTGGCGTCGGCGAACACGGTGACCTGCGAGGCCACCGTGTTCATCAACAGCTCCCGAGGCTGGTCGGTGCGCCACACCAGGCCGGGTCCCGGCTGAGACGGGTCGACGACATGGAGGGTGATGCGCCTCGCGGAGGGCGACTTCCGCTCTTGCGCACACAGGCGTTCGATGACCGAGAGTCCGCGGGGACCGGCCCCGACGATGGCAATGGCTGAGGTGCTCTTCACGAGTGTTCTCCGCTCGACGATGGAGATGGGAGACGGGATGAGATCTGGTCCGGCAGGAGTACCGCGCGGCCTCCGGACGTGGGTCCGCGCCGGACCCGGGCGCCGGCTCCTCGGAACTACCGAGCGGCGGCCAGGACCACGGGCGCGCCGTGCAGCGGCGGACCGGGTGCGAGAAGGGTGCGGAAAGACCGGGTGTGGGTGGGGAAGCGCGGTCCAGGGCTGCGGCTTCCGCGCCGGGGAGCGGCTCCGTGGGGCACGTCTGGGTGGGCGACGGGCGCGGCACGCGCGCACGGGACCGTGCCCGTACGGCGGCCGCTCTTCCGGGTCCGGCTGTGAAGGCGGGCGACCGAGAACGTCGTGCCCGCCCGGGCGGCCTGGCGAAAGTCTGCGCGCCGGACCGGGAGGCCGAGGGCGACCCGCCGGCCGTCGCACGGGACAGAGACCGGCCTGCGGCGGATCCGGATTACCGGAGGGGGCTGGGAACGAGGTTCCGGATCACGTCCGCACGGACGGAACATTCCTCGGCACCACGTGCCGAAGCCCTCAGCGTGGCAGCGTCGGCCGCTGCGGCTGTAGCTCGCAGACCGCGGCCGGACTCCCGGAGCGCCATCGGTTTCCCCTCGGTGGAACGAACTGATGCCACGGCGATGCGTGGATCGCCGTGCGAGGACGCCCGACAGGCCCGAAATCCGCCGCCGAAACACCTGGCAGCAACTATGCGAACGCTCCGTCACTCCGGACAAGCCGACCAATCCTTCGGATAGGCGCACTGCCGGGAAGCGAGGGATGTGAAGAAGGGTGTACAGGAGTAAATCGGACAACCTTGACTGGGTTGCCGATCGCCGCGGCCGGGTACCCGCGACCAGATCCCGCACCCGGACCGGAAGCGGCCGGGGTGCGGTGCCGCGACGTGACGTCCTCTGACGAGGAAGATGTCTGTGTGGGGGATGGGTCACGGCTGATCTGAAGCTGCTGTACCACGACCTGACCCGCTTCGGGACTGAACCGTGGGGTGCCGTGGACACCGTGCGGCGCACCGAGTGCGATCTCAAACCGACCTGGTTCGAGCTGCTGCAGCTCCTCGCCCGCCGCACGGGATGCCGTATCCCGGACGTGGCCGAAGACCTCGTGATCACCGAGGGCGGCACCAGCGGAGTTGTCGACCGGGTCGAGGCCGCCGGCTACTGCGCGCGCCGTGTGAATCCCGACGAACGCCGATCCTTCGGCTGCGCACCGGAGCGTCGGGTCGGTTCGGTCGTGCCGGAAGGCGAACCGGCACAGTTCACCGAAACCCTCGCCATGTTCCGGGCCGCGGGCCATGCCCTGACGTGATCTCCAACCCGTGCGGCACGGTCGCGGCGCCGGCCACGGCGTGCGTTCCTCCACGCACCAGTTCGTAAGACTTCCGGTCGCCCGTCCGACGATGCCGGAATTCCCCGTCCCACCGCACGCGGCAGGGGACAGCGGAGGGAACGAAGCTGCCCCTCGCCGCGTCGGTATGGCGTTCACCTGTGGAGGCACCGAGAAGACGCGCGTTGTGGTGGAACTTCGTGGGCCGCATCGACGAGGAGATCCGCGAGGCCAGGGAGGCCTGGATGGCGACCGGCCGCTTCGGCGAGGTCAAGGGCTACGACGGCGACCGCCTGCCCGCACCGGAGGTGCCCGCCACCGTGCGGAAGCCGCGTGGACGAGTGCGCTGACCCGGGGAAGCCCGTGGTCGGTCTGGACGAACGCCCCTGATCAGGCGGTTTCCGTCAGGGCCGCGTGTGCGGCGGTGAGGATCTCCTCCGAGAGCGGGGAGCCCTTGGTGGCCCGGGACAGGACCAGTGCGCCGAACAGGGTGCAGAGGCGGGCGATACCGTCCTGGTCGTCGCCGTCGAGGAAGCCGGCGAAGGCGGCGACCCCCTCGGTGTAGACGCGGCGGGCCTCGCGGCCCCCGCCTTCGCGCGCGATGTCGGTGGCGAGCGCGGCGACCGGGCAGCCGTCCGCCGGGTCGTCGCGGTGTGCGACGGAGAGGTAGGCGTCGATCAGCGCCCGCTGGGCGGCCTCGCGCTGCCCGTCGTACTGCGCGAGCTCGGCGGTATGGGTCCGGGCCAGCTCGGTGAAGGCATGGGCGGTGGCCTCGTCGACGAGCGCCTCCTTGGAGGCGAACTGTTTGTAGAAGGCGCCGTGGGTCAGTCCGGCCGCCTTCATCAGGTCGGCGACGCTGACCTGCGTGCCCTGCTCCCGGAACAGCCGCGAGGCGGTGTCCACCACCCGCCTGCGGTTCTCCTCCGCCTGCGCCTGCGATACGCGGCCCATGATCACCCTCCTATTTGGATGTCGACTGGCATCTATCGTAGCGCCGTGTTTAGATTGGGTATGTAATCTAAACCGTGCGGGCGGCTCGACGGCACCCGCCGAAGACCAGGAGCAGGCATGGAACTGAAGAACGCGGTCGCGGTCGTCACCGGCGCCAACCGGGGCCTCGGGCGTCACCTGGCCCTCCAGCTCGTGGAGCGCGGCGCGAAGGTGTACGCGGCGGCCCGCCGCCCCGAGACGGTCGACGTCCTCAGCGTCACTCCGCTCCGCCTCGACGTGACGGACGAGGCATCGATACGTGAGGCCGCCCGCATCGCCTCCGACGCGACGCTGCTGATCAACAACGCGGGCATCTCCACCGGCGCGACGCTGGTCGGAGGCGACCTGGACGAGGTGCGCCGGGAGATGGAGACCAACTTCTTCGGCCCGCTCGCCGCCACCCGGGCCTTCGCCCCCGTCATCGAGGGCAACGGCGGCGGCGCCGTACTCAACGTCCTGTCCGCCCTGTCCTGGTTCCACCCGGCAGGCCTCGGCTCCTACGCCGCGTCCAAGGCCGCCGCCTGGGCCCTGAGCGGCGCGACCCGTGAGGAACTGGCACCGCGCGGCATCACCGTCTCGGCGCTGCACGTCGGCTACATGGACACCGACATGGCCGCCGCCGTGCCCGCCGACCAGAAGGTCGCCGCCGTCGACGTCGCCGCCCAGGCCCTGGCCGGCATCGAGACCGGCCTGCCCGAGATCCTCGCCGGCGAGACCAGCCGGTACGTCAAGCGGAGCCTGTCCGCCACGCCCCAGCCGAACGCGGGCTGACGCTCACCCCTCCACCCCGGCGCGGCCGCCTTCCCACCCCTCACGCAAGGACATCTCATGCGTCATACGACCTTCGGGCACCGGACCGGACTGCGTGTCTCCGAGTACGCGCTCGGCACGGCGAACTTCGGCACGGGCTGGGGCGCCGGCGCCGAGCCGGACGAGGCACGCCGGATCTTCGACCGGTTCGCCGAGGCCGGCGGCACCTTCCTCGACAGCGCCGACGGCTACCAGTTCGGCGAATCGGAAGAGCTGACCGGAAAACTGATCTCCGCCGACCGTGACCACTTCGTCCTGGCCACCAAGTTCGCCCTCGGCGCCGCCCCGCAGCCGGACATCTCCAAGACCGGCAACAGCCGGAAGAACATGGTCGCCTCGGTGGAGGCGAGCCTGAAGCGCCTGGGCACCGACTACATCGACCTGCTGTGGGTGCACTTCCCCGACGAGCTCACGCCGATGGAGGAGATCCTGCGCGGGCTCGACGACCTGGTGAGCGCCGGCAAGATGCACCACGCCGCCCTGTCCAACTTCCCCGCCTGGCGCGTCTCGCGCGCCGTGACCCTCGCCGATCTGAGGAACCAGGCTCCGATCATCGGCATCCAGCACGAGTACAGCCTCGTCGAGCGCACCGCCGACCGTGAACTCCTGCCCATGGCCGAGAGCCTCGGACTGGGCGCCGCCCTGTGGTCCCCGCTCGGCGGCGGTCTGCTCACCGGCAAGTACCGCAACTCCACCGAGGGGCGCCTGACCGACCTGGGCATGGCCATCCACACCGAGAGCACCGGCCGGAAGACCGCCGTCGTCGACACCGTCCTGGCCGTCGCCGAGGAGACCGGCGTGGCACCCGCCCAGGTGGCGGTGGCCTGGGTGCGCGAGCGCGCCGCCCGGTCCGTCGCCACGCTCGTCCCGATCATCGGCCCGCGCGACCTCGCCCAGCTCGACAGCTACCTCGGCGCCCTCGACGTCCGGCTGACCGACGAGCAGTACACCCGCCTGGCCGAGGTCAGCGCGGTGCCGCTGGGCGTGCCCCACGAGGGGATCGCCTCTTCCCTGGACCGGCTCCAGGGAGGCGCCGCCGACCGCGTCGCCGCCCCGGCCGTACCGGTGGCCTGACAGACGATCGCGGCTGAGGACACAGCGCGGCCCGCGCCGCGGCCAAAAAACGGCACAGACCGACTCGTACGGGGAGAAGCCCGGTGCGACGGACAACCCCGACCTCCCACGGACGGGAGACGGAACGGAGACGACGATGAAGGCCTTCCTGGTCGAGAAGTACGGCGGCCCGGCCGAGATGCACGCCGCCGACGTACCCGACCCGCAGGTGGGCGCCGAGGACGTCCTGGTCGAGATCCGGGCGGCGGGCGTCAACCCGCTGGACATCAAGCTGCGCGACGGGGCCTTCAAGGCGTTCCTGCCCTACCGTCTCCCGCTCGTCCTGGGCAACGACCTCGCAGGAGTGGTGGTCCGGGTCGGCCCGGCCGTCACCCGCTTCGCGGTGGGCGACGAGGTCTACGCACGGCCCGACAAGGACCGCATCGGCACCTTCGCCGAACTCATCGCCGTCCACCAGGACGATCTGGCTCCCAAGCCGGCCGGCCTCACCATGACCGAGGCCGCCTCTCTGCCCCTGGTGGCCCTGACCGCATGGCAGGCACTCGTCGTGCGGGCCCGCGTGCGGCCCGGCCAGAAGGTCCTCGTCCACGCGGGCGCCGGCGGCCTCGGCTCGATCGCGGTCCAGCTGGCCAAGGCGCTGGGCGCGCACGTGGCCGCCACCGCGAGCACCGCCAACGTCGACCTGGTCAGGGACCTCGGCGCGGACGAGGTCATCGACTACCGCACCCAGGACTTCGAGACCCTCCTGGACGGATACGACGTCGTCCTGGACAGCCTCGGCGGCGAGAACCTCGCCAGATCCCTGCGCGTGCTCAGGCCCGGCGGCACGGCCATCAGCGTCGCGGGCCCGCCCGACGCCGCCTTCGCCCGCGAGATCGGCGCGAACCCGGTCATCCGCCTGGCCATGAGCGCGCTGAGCCTCAGGACCCGGCGCAGCGCCAAGCGCCGGGGCGTGACGTACTCGTTCCTGTTCATGAAGGCCAGCGGCGACCAGCTGCGCGAACTCACCCCGCTCATCGACGCCGGAAAGATCCGCCCCGTCGTCGACAGCGTCTTCCCCTTCGGCGAGACCCTCCAGGCCATGGAGTACGTCGAGAAGGGACGGGCCAAGGCCGGCAAGGTCGTCGTCGCCATGACGTGAGCGCCGGCGCAGTGGCTCACCGAACGTGAAGCGGGCCCCCGCCGTGCTGCGGGAGCCCACTGGTGTCACCGGTGCGACGGTGGCACCGCCGGTTTCCGGCCTGCCGTCCGCTCAGGTCCTACGGGACCGGCGGAGGACGGTCAGGGCGTAGCAGCCGAGCAGGACCACCGTGAAGGTGAGCCCGACGCCCGCCGCCTGGCGCATGTCCGGGACCTCGATCGCGGTGGCGGCGACGACCAGCACGCCGGCCCCGGCCACGAGGGCGAGCTTGCTCCCGCCGGGGATGCTGAACCCCGTGAACTCCTCGGGATGCGCGTCACGGTGGCGCCGGAAGGCGACGTACGAGGCGAGGATCAGCAGCCAGACGAGCAGGACGGCGAAGAGCGCGATCGACATCAGGATGCCGAAGACGCCGGCGACGTCGTAGAAGGCGAGCAGCGCGGCGGCCGCGATGCCCAGGGTGGAGGCGGCGAGGGCGTTGGCCGGGACGCCGCGTGAGGTGAGGCGGGCCAGGGGCGCCGGGGCGAGGCCGTCGTCGCCGAGGGAGTGCAGGAGCCGGGAGGCACCGTACAGGTGGGCGTTCGCGGCGGAGACGGCCGCGATGAGCACGACGAGGTTGGTGAGTGTCGCGGCGGCCGGCACGCCGATGTCGGAGAAGACCCGTACGAACGGGCTCGCCTCGACGCTGCCGTCACCGGCGGCCAGCCGCTGCCACGGGATCAGCGCCACGACCAGGGTGATCGCCAGGACGTAGAAGACGCTGAGCCGCCAGGCGAGTTGGCGCATCGCGGTGCGGATGGAGCGCTGCGGGTCGGTGGCCTCGGCCGACGCGATGGCGACGACCTCGAATCCGGCGTACGCGAACATCACCACGGACATGGCGATCCAGACGGACTTGGCACCGTGCGGCACGAACCCGCCGTCGTCGGTGAGGTGCGCGAGGCCGGTGGCCTCGTGGTCCGGCAGGCCGAAGAACACGAGGAAGGCGGCGCACAGGATGAACGCTCCGAGCGCGGTCACCTTGATGGCGGACAGCCAGAACTCGGTGTTGCCGAAGGACTTCACGTTGATGATGTTGACCGCGAGCACCAGCGTCGCGACCGCGAGGATGGCCGCCGACATCGGCACGCCGGGCCACCACCAGCGGATGTAGAGCGCGGCGGCGACGACCTCCGTACCGATGACCACGACGGCGCTGAACCAGTACGTCCAGCGGGTGACGAAGCCGGCCCAGGGGCCCAGGTACCGGTGTGCGACGGCGCCGAACGAGCCCTGCACGGGATGCGCGGCGGACATCTCGCCGAGCAGGACCGCGATGACGGCGACCAGGACGGCGCCGATCGCGTACGAGATGATCACCGCGGGTCCCGCGGCGGATATCGCCGACCCGGAGCCGAGGAACAGGCCCGTCCCGAGCGCGGAGCCCAGGCCGATCATCGTCGTCTGGCGAGGGGTGAGGGAGCGGACGAGGCCCGTGTCCTTCCCGGGCTCGCCGTGCGCGCCGGCAGGTGAGGCGGGAGCCTGAGGGGGTGTGGGGGCCTGGGCGGGTCTTTCCGGAGCGGCCATGACGGGTGTCCTTCCGTACGGGTGCGGGGCGGGAGTGCCGGGGGCGGCGGGAGCGGACGGGGCGGGGTCCGCGATCAGAACTCGCTGGTGCGGAAGGGCTTTTCGGGCCGGTTCAGGTCGGGCTTGCCCAGCACCTTCGGCGAGGACAGCGCGTAGATGCCGTGGTTGGTCAGCACCCAGGCGATGTTGCGGTCCCACTCCACGTACACGCCGTGCGTCTGGTTGCCGTACGCGTACTCCGGCGTCCCCGTGCCGTACGCCTTCGGCACGAAGTACGCGTCGATCTCCGGCGCGGCCGGGTCGGAGACGTCGAAGAACTGGACGCCCGCGTTGTAGAAGCCGTATCCGAGCACGCCGGGGGTGTGCCGGCCGGGGTTGGTGTAGGAGCCGGTCCGCTTGGGGCCGAAGCTGCCGCGACGCTGGCAGAAGTCGGTGAAGCCGGCCGACGGCGGCGGGGTCGGGCGGGGCAGGACGCCGACGACGCGGGGGTTCTTCGGGTCCTTGGCGTCGATCTGGTAGACGTCCTTGTACGGCTCGTAGCAGTCCTCGGTGAGGGGGTAGCCGGAGTAGTAGACGATCCCGGTCCGCTCGTACTGGGAGACGTCGATGTTGTCGCCCTCGGTGCCCGACACGGACGGCGGCAGGTCCAGGTGGCTCACGGTCCTCATGTCGGCCGGGTCCGAGATGTCGAGGACGGTCAGGCCGTAGCCGCCCATGGCCGCGAACGCGTAACGCCCGCCCTGTTCCACGGGCTTGGGGACGAACAGCGGCATCCGTGCGCCCATCCAGCTGGTGCGGTTGCCGCAGCGCGGGTTCTTCCGGTACGCCGCGTCCTCACCCGTCCGCTGGCCCGGCAGGTGCCAGGTGTCGAGGAGCTTCGGGTGGGCCGGGTCGGCCATGTCCCAGGACTGGTAGCCCGCCGAGTGCAGGTTGGTGGGGTACTCCGTGCCGGAGTACGTGTCGTCGGGGGCCGTCGCGATGAACATGTACCGCCCGCCGGTCCAGTACGGCGTGTCGAGGGAGCCGGAGCCCTGCTGCGCCGTGCCGGGGTCGCTCCTGAGGGGGTCCTTCTGGGTGGCGTCGGTGGAGACGGTCGCGAGGAGCTTCCAGTCCTTCTTGCGGGGACCGTCCAGGCGGAAGACCTTGAAGCCCTTGAGCCCCGGCTTCTCCCGCAACTTCCTGACGCCCTCGGGGTTGTTGTACTTGTCGTGCGCCGGGTCGTCCGTGAGCTCCTGGATCTGCCGCTTGTCTTCGAAGCTCTGCACCATGACGTAGGCGTCGAGCCTCTCGTTCCACTGGACGGTGGAGGCGCCCCAGTAGTCGTTGGCCGCCCAGTCGCCGTTGGACCTCGTCTCGTCGCCGTCCACGTCCCCGCGGCTCATCCGCTCGACGACCTTCACGCTCCTCACGTCGGTGATGTCGTAGACGCGACCCTCGGAGCGGTCGTACTGGAACATGTAGCGGCGGCCGTCGAAGTCGACGATGTTCTGCCAGGTGTGGAAGTAGTCCGGGGTGAAGTCCTCGCCCTCGTAAGCGGCTTCGACCTTCATGTTCTTGATGTACGAGCGGGTGTCGTACGCCTCGTTGCGGCCGGGGAAGGAGTGCTCGTGCTCCTCGTCGACCGGGGTGAGGGCCGGGTGGCGGAAGGTGTCGTCCAGCTGCATGCCGTACGCGCCGGGGTCCGCCGGCTCCGGGCGGCGGTCGGCGCAGACGTCGGGGATGTTCGGATCGGGGGCGGCGGCGGTCGGGGTGGCGGCGGTCGCGGTGGTGGCGCCGGAGCCGCCCGGCACGAGCAGGGTCGCGGCGGTGACGGCGGCGACTGCCGCGGCCAGGGTCGTTCGTGTGCGGAGGGATCGCATGGACTGTCCTCGGGTTCTCGGCGGCGGAGAGTGGACGTGCGAAGGGGCGCCGGCCGTGCGCAGGCACGGCACGGCCCGCCGGTACGGAAAGGGACCGACCGGCGCGGACCCGGTCGCGCGGCGGGCACGCGGATCCGGTGACCGCGGGGATCGCGCGAGCCGGGTGGTCGTGCGAACCGGTCAGGTGACCGTCGGCCGCTGCTGGAACGCGGCGGCCCGGTGGGCACCGGTGGCCACGATGTCCCCCAGCGCGCACACGGCGTGCAGCACGTCCGCGTGCGTGACGTAGAGGGCGTTGAAGCCGAACCGCAGCAGGTCCGGGGCGCGCATGTCGCCGATGACCCCCCGCTCGGTGAGCGCGGCGACCAGCGGATACGCCTCCGGGTGCCGCAGGGCGACCTGGCTGCCCCGGCGCCCGGGCTCGCGCGGGGTGGCCATGGTGAAGCCCATCCCGTCGAGGAGGGTGTCGGCGCACCGCTGGAAGAACCCGGTCAGCGAGAGGCTCTTCGCCCGCACGGACGCCATGTCCACACCGTCGTACGCCGTCAGCGCGGCCTCCAGGGCGACCAGCGAGAGGAGGGCCGGCGTGCCGATGCGGGCCCGGGTGATGCCCGCCGCGGGGGCGTACGTACCGGCCATGGCGAACGGCTCCGCGTGTCCGTGCCAGCCGGTGACCGGGTGGTCGAAGGCCCGCTGGTGACGGTCGGCGACGTAGGCGAACGCCGGGGCCCCGGGGCCGCCGGAGAGGTACTTGTAGCCACAGCCGACCGCGAAGTCCGCCGCCACCGCGTCGAGTGCGATCGGCAGGGCGCCCGCCGCGTGGCACAGGTCCCAGTGCGCGAGGGCTCCCGCGGCGTGCGCGGCGGCGGTGAGCGCGGCCATGTCGTACAGCTCGCCGGTGCGGTAGTCCACCGGGGCGTAGGCGGCGACCGCGACGTCCGTCCCCTCGGCGGCCAGCACCGCGGCGGCCTCGCGTGCGGGCACCCGGCGGACCTCCAGGCCGAGGAGCCGTCCCACCGAGTCGGCGATGTACTGGTCGGTGGGGAAGTGGTCGGGATCGGTCAGCAGCAGCCGTCGGCCGGGGCGCATCCGGGCGGCGGCGAGCAGGGTGTTGAACAGCTGGACGCTGGTCGAGTCCCCGGCCACCACCTGCCCCGGGGCCGCGCCGATCAGCCGGCCGATGGCGTCGCCGGTCCGTACCGGTGCCTCCCACCAGCCGTTGGCGTTCCAGGAGCGGATCAGGTCGGTGCCCCACTGCCGGTGCACGGCGTCCTCGACCGCCGGGGGGACGGCGGCGGGCAGGGCGCCGAGCGAGTTGCCGTCGAGGTAGACGACCCCCTCGGGGAGGAGGAAGCGGTCGCGGACGTGAGCGAGCGGGTCGGCGGCGTCCAGCGCGGCGGCGTCGAGCCTGGCGGTGTCGAGCAGGGCGGTGTCCAGCGCGGCGGACGCTCCGGCGCGGTCTTCGATCGGTCTTCCGGTCGGCACGAGGTCACTCCGTGGGTGCGGGAGAAGCGGCGGGGGAGGGGGTACGGGAGGGGGCGGCGGCCGTGGCGAGGGCGGGCGCGGCGGCGTCACGGTCGCGGACGAGATCCAGCGCGATGTCCGCGAGCAGGTCCTCCTGCCCGCCGACGAGCCGCCGCCGTCCGGCCGCCACGAGCAGGTCCCGGGTGTCGACACCGTGCCGCAGGGCGGTGGCCTCCGCGTGCCTCAGGAAGCTGGAGTACACCCCGGCGTATCCCAGGGTCAGCGTCTCCCGGTCCACCTGTACGGGCCGGTCCTGCGTCGGCCGTACGAGCTCCTCCGCCGCGTCCATCAGCGGGAACAGGTCGCAGCCGTGCTCCCAGCCCATCAGGTCGAAGACGGCCACCGTCGGCTCCAGCGGCGCGTTCCCCGCGCCGGCGCCCTGGCCCGCGAGCGAGGCGTCCACGCGGTACGCGCCCGCCTCCACCGCGGTGACGCTGTTGGCCACGCCCAGGCCGAGGTTGTGGTGGGCGTGGATGCCGATCTCGGTGGCGGGGTCGAGGACGTCGCGGTACGCGCGGACCCGGTCCCGTACGCCGTCCATGGTCAGCCGGCCGCCGGAGTCCGTGACGTAGACGCAGTGCGCGCCGTACGACTCCATGAGGCGCGCCTGGGCGGCCAGTTCGGCCGGCGGGGCCATGTGGGACATCATCAGGAAGCCCGCCACGTCCATTCCCAGCTCCCGGGCAAGACCGATGTGCTGGGCGGAGATGTCCGCCTCCGTGCAGTGGGTGGCGACGCGCACGGACGTGACCCCGAGGGCGTGGGCGCGGCGCAGATCCGCCGCCGTGCCGACTCCGGGCAGCAGGAGGGTGGTGAGCCTGGCCCGGTCGAGCACCTCGGCCGCCGCCTCCAGCCATTCCCAGTCGGTGTGCGCGCCGGGGCCGTAGGTGACGGAGGAGCCGGAGAGGCCGTCGCCGTGGGCGACCTCGACGGCGTCCACGCCGGCGGCCTCCAGGGCGGCCGCGACGGCCCGCACCTGGTCGAGGGTGTAGCGGTGCGCCACGGCGTGCATGCCGTCGCGAAGGGTGACGTCCTGGACGTAGACCGAGGTCATCGGGCCGGACTCCGTTCGGCCAGGCGCTCGGCGGTGCGCAGCGCGGCGGAGGTCATGATGTCGAGGTTTCCGGCGTAGGCCGGGAGGTAGTGGGCGGCGCCCTCCACCTCCAGGTAGACGGAGACGAGCAGCCGCCCGCCCCCGGCCAGACGCGTGTGCGGATCACCGTCCGGCAGCGCGCGGAACTGCGGTTCCTGCTTGAGCCGGTAGCCGGGCACGTACGCGGCGACGGACGCGGCCATCGCGTGCACCGAGGCGGCCACGCGATCCGTGTCGCAGTCGTCGACGACGCAGTGCACGGTGTCGCGCATCAACAGCGCCGGCTCCGCCGGGTTGAGGACGATGATCGCCTTGCCCCGGGCCGCGCCGCCCACCCGCTCCAGGGCGCGGGCGGTGGTCTCGGTGAACTCGTCGATGTTCGCCCGGGTGCCGGGGCCCGCCGACCGCGAGGCGATCGAGGCGACGATCTCCGCGTAGTGCACCGGTGTCACCGCCGAGACGGCGGCGACGATCGGGACGGTGGCCTGGCCGCCGCAGGTGACCATGTTCAGGTCGGTGGCGTCGAGGTGCTCGTCGAGATTGACGGGCGGGACGACGTACGGGCCGATGGCCGCCGGGGTGAGGTCGACGATCCGCTTGCCGTACGGCGCGAGCGCGGCGGCGTTCCGGTGGTGGGCGGCGGCTGACGTGGCGTCGAAGACGATGTCGATGTCGTCGAAGTCGTCGAGCGCCAGCAGCCCCGCCACACCGTCCGCGCTGGTCCGCACACCGAGCCGGCGGGCGCGTGCGAGCCCGTCTGACTCCGGGTCGATGCCGATCATCGCGGCGGCGGTGACGTGCCCCGAGCCCCGGACGATCTTGACGAGGAGATCGGTGCCGATGTTGCCCGATCCGATCACGGCTGCCCTCATCGGACGGCCTCCTTCAGCAGCGGGGTGAGACCGAAGAAGCGGACGGCGTTGCCGCCGAGGACGGCCTCGGTCTCGTCCGGGGTGAGCGCGCTCTCCCGCACCAGCCGGCCGATCTCCTCCTCGCCGAGCGGGAAGGGATGGTCGGAGCCGAGCAGGACCCGCTCCGCGCCCATCACGTCCACGAGCAGCCGCAGCGCGCCGGGGTCGAAGACGGCCGAGTCGACGGAGAAGCGCCGGGTGTAGTGCGAGGGCGGGTGGGGACTGTCGGCGCGGACGAGGTCACGGCGGTGCCACGCGTTGTCGGCCCGGCCCAGGAGGTACGGGAAGCTGCCACCTCCGTGGGCGAACAGCAGCCGCAGCGAGGCCGGCAGACGCTCGAAGGCGCCGGACAGGATCAGCGACAGGATGGTCAGATGGGTCTCGGCCGCCATGCCCGCCAGCCAGGCCAGCATGTATCGGGAGAAGCGCGGGCCGGCCGGCAGGTCCCAGGGATGGACCAGGACGGCCGCGTCCTCGTCGGCGCAGTGCGTGAGGAACTCCACGAGCGCCCCGTGGTCGAGGTCGCGGTCGCCGAGGTGGTTGCCGATGTGGACACCGTGGAACCCCTCGCGCATCGCCTCGCTGAGCAGGGCGCAGGCCGCCTCGGTGTCCTGGAGCGGCACCTGGCACAGCGGGGCCAGCCGGTGCGGGGCGTACGCACCGTACGCGAGGAGGCGGGAGTTGACCGTACGGCACCAGTCGGTGGCGCGCCCGGACTCCAGCCCGTAACCGAAGAGCAGCGGGGTGCTGGACAGCACCTGGATGTCCACGCCGAGCCGGTCCAGGTCGGCGACGCGCTCCGCCGGGTCCCACAGGGTGCGGCGGACCGGCCGGTACTCGACGGATCCGGACATCATCATCCCGGCGTCGGGACCGTCCGTGGTCCGCAGCCAGGGGCCGTCGTCGGCGCCGGTGAGCCGCCGCGACTCGGCACGGCCGATCTCCGGGAAGACGTGGGCGTGGATGTCGACGACGGTCATGCGCCGCCCGCCTCGTCGCGACGGGTGCGCGGACGCAGCTCCTCGGGCCAGTCCCTGCCCGGGTGCACGGCGCCGCAGTTGCCGCAGGTGCGTGCGGCCTCGTCGCCGTAGAAGGAGTCGAACACCGGCGGGAGGTCGTCGACGATCGAGGTGAGCTGCACCTCGCTGCGGTGCACCAGGTGGTGGCACGCGGTGCAGTACCACTCGAAGGCGTCGCGCTGACCGTGCGGCCTGGCGAACTCGACGACCAGGCCGATGCTGTCCTCCTCCGGCCGCTGCGGGGAGTGCCGTACGTGCGGCGGGAGGAGGAAGACGTCCCCCTCACGGATGTGGATGTCGCGCGGCGGGCTCCCCTCCTCGTCCATGACGCGGAGCACCATGTCGCCCTTGAGCTGGTAGAAGAACTCCTCGATCGGGTCGTCGTGGAAGTCGGTGCGGCGGTTCGGGCCGCCCACGACCGTCACCATCAGCTCGGCGTCCTGCCAGATCTGGACGTTGCCGACCGGCGGCCTGAGCAGGTGGCGGTGTTCCTCGATCCAGGACTGGAGGTTGAACGGTCTCATGGTCATCGGCGCGGTTCCTTGTTCCGGGAGGCGGACACGGGCGTGTGCTGCGGGATGTGGGCGACGCCGCTGATCTCGATCAGCAGGTGCGGATGGGGGAGCTGGTGGACGGCGACGGTGGTGCGGGCCGGACCGCCCTCGTCGAAGTACTCGCCGTAGACCTCGTTGTAGCCGCCGAAGTCGTTCATGCCGACCAGGTACGTGGTGACGGAGACCAGGTCCTCCAGGCCGCCGCCCGCCGCGGCCAGCAGACGCGCCATGTTGTCGAGCACGGCACGGGTCTGGGCACGGATGTCGAGGTCCGTGACGCCCATCGCGTCGGCGCTCGCGCCGGCGAACGTGCCGTCGGGGCGCCGCGCGCTCGTACCGGAGACGAAGACCAGGTCGCCCGCACGCCGGAAGTGGGGGAACCGTCCGCGGGGCGGGGCGGCGCCGGGCACGATCACACGCCCTCCCCGGTGGTGAACCGGACGCTGCCGAGGCCGGCGACCGTGGCCCGTACATGCGTCCCGGGTGGCAGTGGTACGGCGGCGGTCGCCGCGCCGGCCAGGATCACCGTGCCGGGCTCCAGCGCACCGGCGAGCCGGGCCGCGGCCGCGAGGGCCCGCAGCGGATGCCCGAGGATCGCCGCGGTGGAACCGGCCTCGGCCAGGCGCCCGTCGAGCTCCAGCAGGACACCGCGGTTGCCCAGGTCGCCCAGGTCGCCCGGGGCGTTCCAGGGCCCCACGGCGTACCCCGCGGCGGAGGTGTTGTCGGCGATCACCTCGGGAAGCGAGAACCGGAACCCGTCGTATCGGGAGTCGATGACCTCCAGCGCCGGGGCCACGGCCGCGACCGCCGCCATGGGGTCGCCCCCGGGACGCAGGGTGTCGCCGAGAAGGAAGGCCACCTCGGGCTCGACCCGGGGGTGGATGAGACCCGAGGCGTCGAAACGCCCCCCGTCGGGAATCTCCATCCGGTCCGTCAGCCGCCCGTGGATCAGGTCGGACACGCCCATCTGCCGCATCTTGGCCACGCTGGTGAAGCCCAGCTTGAAGCCGGTCAGCCGCTCGCCGCGGGCCAGCCGCCGGGCGACCAGGGCCTCCTGGACGGCGTACGCCTCCCCGACGTCCTTCGGACCGCTTCCGCCGCCGGCCAGCGGACGGCCTTCGCAAGCCGCCGAGTCGAGCGCCTCGGCCAGTGCCGTGATGTTCATCGGGTGTCTCCCTCCCGGCCGGTGCGCCCGAAGGCCGCGCGCACCGAACCGAGGCCGTCGATACGGGCTTCGAGCACGTCACCGGGCTCGACGGTGATCATGGGGCCGAGCGCGCCGGTGAGCACGGTGTCCCCGGCGCGCAGCGGGTGGCCGAGCCGCGCGAGCGTGTCGGCCAGCCACACGGCGGCGTGCAGTGGATTGCCCAGGCAGGCGGCACCGGCCCCGGTGGACACGGGCTCACCGCGCCGCTCAAGGACCATGCCGACGGTCCGCAGATCGAGGTCCCGCAGCGGTACGGGGCGGGTGCCCAGGACGTACGCGCCGCCGGAGGCGTTGTCGGCGATCGTGTCCACGGCCGAGATGTCCCAGTCACGGATCCGGCTGCCCACCACCTCGACGGCGGGCACCGCGAACGCGGTCGCCCGGATCACATCGGCCACGGTGTGCCGCTCATGGGTGAGGTCGTGTGCGAGAACCAGGGCGACCTCGGCCTCGGCCCGCGCCTGGAGCACCGTGCCCCAGGGGATCTCCGCGCCGTCCGGGACGGCCGTGTCGTCCGTCAGACGGCCGAAGTCCGGCGTGTCGACGCCGAGCTGGGCCTGCACGGCCGCCGAGGTCAGACCGATCTTCCAGCCCGTGACCCGGCGTCCCTCCGCGATCCGGCGCTCGCCGAGGACGGTCTGGACGGCATAGGCGGCCGCCAGGTCCCCCGAGGGCAGCAGATCACGGACCGGCTCGCAGGGAACGCCCGTCAGGCGCGCCGTGTCGAGGCGCTCGGCGGCCCTCGCCACCGCTTCGTCCACCGTGCTCACCGCCGCGCCACCTGTGCTCACCGCTTCGTCCGCCGTGCTCACAGCTTCACGCACACATTCATCGGCTCGGAGAAGAAGTCCAGGGAGTGATCGCCGCCCTCGCGGCCGATCCCGGAGGCCTTCACGCCTCCGAAGGGGGTACGGAGGTCGCGCAGGTTCCAGGTGTTGACCCAGGCGATCCCGACGTCGAGGGCGGGGGCGACCCGGTGCGCCCGGCTCACGTCACCCGTCCACACCGTGGCGGCCAGGCCGTACGGCCCGGCGTTCGCGTACGCCAGCGCCTCCTCCTCGGTGTCGAACGGCGCCAGATGGACGACGGGCCCGAAGATCTCCTCCCGTACCACCGGGTGGTCCTCCGGGAGTCCCGCCAGCACGGTCGGCTCCACCCAGAAGCCACCGTCCCGGTCGTCGGAGAACCGTGGCACGCCACCCCCCGCGAGCACCTCGCCGTCGGCCGCGGCCTTGCCGAGGTAGCCCAGGACCTTGTCGCGGTGCGCCGCCGAGACCATCGGGCCGTAGCCGCTCAACGCGCGGGCACCGGCGGCCAGCGCCTCGGCGAACGCGTCGAACACCGACCGCTCCACGTACACCCGCTCGGTGCAGAGACACACCTGCCCGCTGTGGGTGAACGACGAGCGGAGGGTGCCCGCCACGGCCTGCTCCAGATCCGCGTCGGCGAAGACGAGTCCGGCGTTCTTGCCGCCCAGCTCGAACGAGACGGGGGCAAGCCGCGCGGCGGCGGCGCGCATGATCGCCCCACCCGTACGCGACTCCCCGGTGAACGCGATGGCGTCCACCCCGGGATGCTCGGTGAGCCACTGCCCCGCGGCGTCCGCACCGCCGCCGTGGACGACGTTGAAGACTCCCGCCGGCACGCCGGCCTCCGCCATCACCTCCGCCAGCAGGCACGCCGTGCCCGGGGTCAGCTCGGAGGGCTTGGCGACGAGGGTGTTCCCCGTGGCGAGGGCGGGCGCCACCTTCCAGGTGAGCAGCAGCAGCGGCAGGTTCCACGGCGAGATCACCGCGACCACGCCCAGCGGTTTGCGCACCGTGTAGTTCAGCGCGCCACGGCCGTCAGGGGTGGCCGTGTGCCAGGACCGCTCGCCGCGACCGGCCAGGAGGTCCGCGTACGACCGGAAGTTGGCGACCGCACGCGGGATGTCGATCGTCGAGGCGAGCTCGCGGGGCTTCCCCGTGTCCGCGCACTCGGCATCGACGAACTCCTCGAAGCGCAGCTCGACGCCGTCCGCGATCCGGTGCAGCAGCCGCGAACGGTCCGCCGGGCTCCAGGACGCCCACGGGCCGCGCAGTGCCCCGCGCGCCGCGCCCACCGCACGGTCGACCAACGTGCGGGAGGCCGACGGCGCTTCGCCGACGACGGTCCCACGGGCCGGATCGAGGAGGGGGAACGGGACGCCCGACGTGTCGAACTCGCCCCCCACGTAATGCCGCACAGGTGAGCGCACCTTGCAGACCTCCGTCGCCAGGCCGGGGCCTCGGAATCGGCCCCCGGCGTGTGCCGGTATCATGCGCCCAACCAGCCATACCGAACCAATGCCAAAAGGTGCTGGACTCATACCGATTCGGGTATGGAGAAGTCCGGCGGGCCCGACAGCCCGGCCGGCCTGACCGTACGGCTCGGCCTACCCGCCCGGCCCGGCCCGGCCTAGCCGCCCGGCCCGCCCGTACGATCGGCCCGAGCGTCCGACCGCTCACGGAAACGGAAGGAGTCCCCGGCAATGGATCTCCTGGACGGCCGGCTGAAGTTCCGGCACCTCACCCTTCTCGTCGCGATCGTCGACCACGGCAGCGTGGGGCGGGCGGCCGAGACCCTCCACCTCACCCAGCCCGCCGCCACCCGCACCCTCCGCGAACTGGAGGGCATCGCCGACCTGCCGCTCTTCGTCCGCATGCCGCGCGGCATGCGGACGACGCTCTACGGAGAGGCACTCGCCGAGCACGCCCGCGCCGTGATCGCCGAGATGCGACGGGCCGGGGAACACCTCACCGGACTGCGCCAGGGCCGGGAGGGAACGGTGACCGTCGGCGCGCTCCTCGCCGGCACCAACGTGCTGCTGCCCCGTGCCGTCGCCCAGCTCAAGCGGGAACGGCCCCGGGTCACCGTCGTCGTACGGGAGGGAACACCGGATGTCCTCCATCCGGCACTGCTGGCGGGCGAACTGGACGTCATCGTCGGCCGGGTGGGACCGGCCCCCAAGGAGGGGGACGGACTGCGCCAGCGGCGGCTCTACCGGGAACGCATCCGGCTCGCCGTCCGGGCCGGCCACCCGCTTTCGGAGGCCTCCGACGTCACGCTCACGGACACCCTCGCCTTCCCGTGGATCCTCCCGGTCGAACAGACCGCCCTGCGCCAGGAGCTCGGCGCCCTCTTCGCGGACCGGGGCCTCGCCCTGCCCGCGGACCGGGTCGAGTGCACGTCGATCCTGACCATGCGGGCCCTGCTGCTGCAGACGGACATGGTCGCGCTGCTCCCCGAGCTGGTCCTGCACGCCGACGAACATCTCGCCGCCCTGCCGGTCGAGCTCCCCTCGGTGGGTCGCACGGTGGGCACCACGGAGGCGGCACACCGCACCCGCACCCCGGCCCTGCAGGCCCTGCTGCACCACCTCGACCACGAAGCGGCCCTGCTGCGCGAGACCCTCTGCGGGCCGCCGGAAGGCTAGGGCGTGTCTGTCGGTCCGGAGGTGTGTCGACCTCCGCCGTCAGTGGGGGAGGCCGACGGCGCGTTCGCCGGCGCGGGGCTACTTGTTGACGGTGAAGCCCTGGTCCCTGCCGTAGGTGACGCTGGCGTCCTGCCAGGCCTTCAGCCCGTCGGTGAGCGTGGTCGGGGAGACGTACGCCTTGCCCACGGTGTCGTTGAAGTTCGCGTTGGCGTACACCTGGTAGGGCAGGTAGGACCAGTCGGCGCCGACGTTGCGGGCGGACTCGGCGAAGACCTGGTTGGCCTTCTGGCCGCCGAAGTACGGGAACGGGGCGTCGAGGAACGCCTTCGATTCCAGATCCGCGCGGGTGGCCGGGAAGGCGCCGGCGGCGACACGGGTGGCCGCTCCGGTGCCGGTGGTCGCGAACTCCGTGAAGGCGTAGGCGAGTTCCTTGTTCTTGGCCGCCTTCGGGACGGCGAGCGAGCTGCCGCCGTTCTCCGCGCTCGTCTTGTCGCCCTTCTTCCACTGCGGCAGCGGCGCGACCCGCCAGTCGCCGGAGGCGGCCGCGACGCCGGAGGTGAGGTTGGCCGGCATCCAGGCGCCGATGGAGAGGGTCGCGAGGGAGCCGTCGGCCAGGCCCTTGTACCAGGCGTCGCTCCACGAGCTGACCGGCGCGACCAGCTTCTCGTCGAGGAGCTTCTGCCAGGTGTCGGTGTACTTCTTGGTGCCCTCGTCGCCGAAGTCGATGGTGACGTCCGTACCGTCGGTCTTGTACGGGCGGCCGCCGGCCTGCCAGATGAGGCTGGTCGTGGCGCCGGCGTCACCGGTGTCGTTGGTGATGAAGATCTTCGGGTCGGCCTTGTGGAGGGCGCGGGCCGCTTCCACGTACTCGTCCCAGGTGGACGGCACCGCGATGCCGTGCTTGTCGAAGACCTTCTTGTTGTAGAAGAACGCCATGGGGCCGGAGTCCATGGGCAGGGCGTGGATCGCCTCGTCGGCGCCCTGGGTGACGGCGTTCCACGGGCCGGGCGTGAAGGTCGTGCCGTACCGCTTGGCGCCGTAGGAGGAGAGGTCCTCTATCGACGAGCCGATGGCGAACTGCCCGAGGGCGTAGTACTCGATCTGCGCGACGTCGGGGGCGCCGGAACCGGCCGCCATCGCGTTCTGCAGGGCGGTGTACTGCTTGTCGCCGGTACCGGCGTTGACCAGCTCGATGTCGACCTTGGGGTACTTCTTCTCGAAGTCCTCAGCCACCTTCTTGAGCGTGGGCTCCCAGGCCCACACGGTCACCTTGCCGCCCTTGTCGAGCGCTGCCTGGATGTCCTGCGGGGAGCCCTCGCCGGCAGCGGCGTCCGGGGCGTCGGAACCGCAGGCGGTGGCGGTCAGCGCGAGCGTGGAGGCGACGGCGAGGGCGCCGAGGAGCCTGCGTGCGGAGTGCGTTGTCATGGGCTGTGCTCCTGGTCGGTGATGCGGTGGGGAGGCGGGAGAAGGCGAAGGGGAAGGAGAGGGAAGAACGGGGTGCGGCGGGGTCATTCCTTGACGCTGCCCGCGGCCAGGCCCGACTGCCAGTACCGCTGGAGCAGCAGGAAGACGGCCACGATCGGCACGATCGTCAGCAGGGAGCCGGTGATGATGAGGTCGAACACGGCCTCGCCGCCCGCCGTCTGGGCCTGCGCGTTCCAGGCGTTCAGGCCGAGGGTCAGGGGGTACCAGTCGGGATCCTTGATCATGATCAGCGGCAGGAAGTAGTTGTTCCAGGTCGCGACCATCGAGAACAGCAGCACGGTGACGGTGCCCGGCATCAGCAGCGGCAGGGCGATCGTGAAGAAGGTGCGCAGCTCGCCGGAGCCGTCGATGCGCGCGGCCTCCAGGAGCTCGGCGGGGACCGCCTCGGCGGCGAAGACCCACATCAGGTAGAGCCCGAAGGGCGAGATCAGGGACGGGATGATCACCGCCCAAGGGGTGTTCGTCAGACCCATGTTGCTGAACATCAGAAAGGTGGGGACGGCGAGGGCGGTGCCCGGTACGGCCACGGCCCCCAGGACCACGGCGAAGACCGCGCGGCGGCCGGGGAAGTCGTACTTGGCGAGGGCGTACCCGCCGAGGACGGCGAGGACCGTGGCGCCGCCCGCGCCGGCGACGACGTACAGCAGGGTGTTGAGCAGCCAGCGGACGAAGACCCCGTCGTCGTACGTGAGCGTGCGGGTGACGTTGTCCCAGAAGTGCGACTCGTCGGCGAACCAGAGCCCGAAGGAGTCGAACAGGCCGTTCTGGTCCTTGGTGGCGTTGATGACCAGCCAGCCGAGCGGAAGCAGGGTGTAGAGGAGGACCAGGCCGGTCGCGAGGGTCAGCGGCACACTGGGCCGGGGGTGGAGCGGAGTGTGGGGGAGGCGCCCCTTGCGCTTCGCCGTCGCGGTCCCCGACCCGCGCGTGGCGGCCGGAGGAGCGGCGGTGGCGCGGCGGCCGGGGGGCGGGGTGGCGGAGTCGGAAGCCGTGGTGGTGAGGGAGGTGGTCATCGGCTCAGCCCTTCCGCATGCCGCGCAGCTGGACCGTGTAGGCGATGATCGCGGTGATCACGCCCATCACGATGGCCACGGTCGCCGCGTAGTTGTGCTGCTGTCCGGCGAAGGACAGCGAGTACGTGTACAGGTTGGGGGTGAAGTCGTTGGTGAGCGCGTTGGGTGCGAGCTTCTGCAGGATGCTGGGCTCGTTGAAGAGCTGGAAGCTGCCGATGATCGAGAAGATCGTGGCGATGACGAGGGCGCCGCGGATCGCGGGGAGCTTGATCGAGGCGATGACCCGCCATTCCCCGGCTCCGTCGATGGCCGCGGCCTCGTAGAGCGAGCGGGGTACGACCTTGAGGGCCGAGTAGAAGATCAGCATGTTGTAGCCGACGAACTCCCAGGTCACGATGTTGCCGATCGATGCCAGCACGAGCGAGGGGGAGAGCGGGTCGGGCAGGGACAGGCCGAACGCGTCGTTGAGGTTGCCGACGAGGCCGAACCGGGTGCCGTAGATGAAGCCCCACATGAGGCTCGCGACGACGGCCGGGACGGCGTACGGCAGGAAGACGCCGACGCGGAAGAACGACTTCCCGTAGAGCCTCCCGCTGTCGACCGCCAGGGCGACGAGCAGCGCGATGCCGAGCATGACCGGCACCTGCACGGCCAGGAACAGGCCGACCCGGGCCATCCCGTCCCAGAACCGCGGGTCGGTCAGGGCCCGCACGTAGTTGTCCGCGCCCACGAACGACCGGCCGCCGATCAGCCGGTCCCGGAAGAGGCTCAGATAGGCGGCGTACCCGATCGGTGCGAGGAAGACGAGGGCGAAGACCGCGACGAACGGGCCGGCGAATCCCCATCCGGTGAGGGCGTACCGACCGAGGGGGCGGCGGCGTCGTGGCCGGGGTGGTGGGACTGCCCGTGCGGACGTCGACAGGAGCGTCATGGTGGTTCCTTGCGTCGTTGACCGACCGGTCGGGAACGGGGTGCGGGGAGGCGGGGCCTCAGGGCCGACAGGCCGGAGGAAGACTGATCCGATGAGCCATGTTTACGTAATCATCGATGGCCTGATGGTGGCACCACCGCGAGACGGGCGTCAAGCACGGCGCGATAGCGAACAGGCGGGATTCAGGCGGCGGCAGGGGCGCGACGGTCGGTCGTGCCGTGCGGGGGAGGCCGGTCGTGGGCGCGCGGAAAGGCCCGCCCGCGGGGTAGGCGGGCGGGCCTGGGAGTGTTCTGCCGATCAGGCGGGCGGGGGTGCGGTGCTGCTCGTGTCCGTCAGGTGGTGGGGCTCGGGCTCGTCCGTGCCTGTCAGGCGGGCGGGGGTGCCGTGCTGCCCCGGACCACGAGGGTGGGTTCCACGGCGAGCCGGTGCGGGCCGTTGGCGCGGCGCTCGATCTGCTCCAGGAGCAGGGTCACGCAGTGCCGGCCCACCACGTCGAAGTCCTGGTGGACGGTGGTGAGCGGCGGCTCGAAGAACGGGGCCTCCGGGACGTCGTCGAAGCCCGCCACGCTGACCTCGTCCGGCACCTTCCGCCCCGCCTCGCGCATGGCGCGCAGCACGCCGAGCGCCATCTGGTCGTTCGCCGCGAACACCGCCGTGACGTCGGGCGCCTCGGCGAGCGTACGACCGGCCAGATAGCCGGACTCGGCGCTCCAGTCGCCGTACTGCGTCGGGGGTACGAGGGCCCCGGCCGCGACCAGGGTGCGCTCCCAGGCCGCGGAGCGCCGCCGGGCCGCGAAGGAGTCGCGCGGGCCGCTGACGTGGTGCACCGTGCGATGGCCCAGTTCGAGCAGGTGGTTGACCACGCTCTGGGTGCCCCGGGCCTGGTCGAAGTCGACGTTCGGGTAGCGGTGCCCGGTGTCGCCGTCGGCGACGACCACCGGCATCGTGGGCGGCAGGCGCAGCGACGGCGTGTCGAGCATCTGCGACTCGATCAGCACGATGCCGTCGACGGACTGCAGCATGAGGTGGCGGAAGGCCTGCTGCACGGCCGCTTCGGTCTGCGCGCGGATCCCCATGAAGTTGACCGAGAAGCCGGCCTCGCGCGCCGCGTCGGCGATGGCCGCCAGCGTCCGGGCGTTGCCGTGGGCGCCGACGTCGAAGCTGACCACGCCGAGCGCCCCGAACTTGCCGGTGACCAGCGCCCGGGCCGCCGCGTTGGGCCGGTATCCGAGGACCTGCATGGCCTCCAACACCTTGGCGCGGGTCGTCTCGTCGACGTTGTCGTGGTTGTTGGCCACGCGGGACACGGTCTGGGAGGAAACACCCGCCTTCGCCGCGACCTCGGCCATCGAGGGCCACTTCCGGGGTGTGCGCGAGCGAGGTGCTCTCGCCGCCTTCTCCGCCACAGTCGACCGCCTTTTCCCGCTCTTCCCGAGGCCCGGCGCGTGCGCGCGGTATGCGCTCCCGCCCGTCAATGTTGACGCAAACACGCCGTCGGGTCAAAAACCCGGACCGTCTCCGCCCAACTCCTTGACAGCGTCTCGCGGGCCTCACAAACTTCCGGCTACACCGTGTTTACGAAAACATTACGTAGATCCGGTGATCGGAACGGCCTGGATCGACCGGCCACCCCCTCCCAGAGGCCGACCACACGTCCCCACCGGTCGGCCATCTCTCCCGGGCGCCCCCCGCTGCCGACCCCAGCGGTCGGAGTCCGCGCTGCCCGCGCGGAGCGCCCGGTCCGACGAACACCACGAGGTATCGCGACATGCGACTCAAGATCTCCGGAACGGCGGCGCTCTTCGCCGCCCTCTCCGCCCTCCTCCTCTCCCTTCTCGGCGCCGTGGGCACCGCGTACGCCGCCCCGGTGACCATCGCCAACGGGACCCAGTTCACCGCCCCCGACGGCAGCCCCGTGCACGCCCACGGCGGTGGCGTGGTCAAGGTCGGCGAGTACTACTACTGGTTCGGCGAGAACCGCAACGCGGACAACACCTTCCGGTACGTCTCCGCCTACCGCTCCACCGACCTGAGGACCTGGGAGTTCCGCCACCACGTCCTGACCGAGGCCTCGGACCCGGAGCTGGCCTGGGCCAACATCGAGCGGCCCAAGGTCGTGTACAACAGCGCCACCGGCCAGTTCGTGATGTGGATGCACAAGGAGAACGGCTCGGACTACGGGGAGGCGCGCGCCGCCGTCGCCGTCTCGTCCACGGTGGACGGCGACTACACCTGGCGCGGCAGCTTCCGGCCCCTCGGCCACATGTCCCGGGACATCACGACCTTCGTCGACACCGACGGCACGGGCTACATGATCTCGGCCGCCAACGAGAACGCCGACCTGCACGTGTACCGGCTGACCGCGGACTACACCGGGATCGAGTCCCAGGTCCAGAAGCTGTGGGCGGGGCAGTGGCGCGAGGCGCCTGCCATGTTCAAGCGCGGCGGCGTCTACTTCCTCCTCACCTCCGGTGCCACCGGCTGGTCCCCGAACCAGCAGAAGTACGCCACCGCCTCCAGCATCACCGGTTCGTGGACCGCCCTGAAGGACGTCGGCGACTCCACGGCCTACCGCAGCCAGACCGCGTACGTCCTGCCGGTCCAGGGCGCCCAGGGCACCAGCTACCTCTACATGGGCGACCGCTGGGGCAACTCCATGGGCGGCACGGTCAACGACTCCCAGTACGTCTGGCTGCCGCTCGACTTCCCCACCGACACCTCCATGACCATGGAGTACTCCCCGCAGGTCACCGTCGACACCGCCGCCGGGACCGTGACCGGGATGAGCGTCGCCTGGGAGACGCTGGCCGCCCGCCACAGCGGCAAGTGCGCCGACGTGGCGAACTTCGACACGGGCGCCGGCGCGCGGCTGATCCAGTGGGGCTGCGGCGAAGGCGTCAACCAGCACTTCTGGATCAAGAAGCTGGGCACCGGGTACGTCCAGATCATGGCCCGGCACAGCGGCAAGTGCCTCGACATCGCCGCGGCCTCGGCCGAGGACGGCGCGCCGGCGGTGCAGAACACCTGCGACGGCTCCCCCTCCCAGCAGTGGAAGGTCCGGACGACCGACACGGCCGCCTACGTCGAACTCGTCGCCCGGCACAGCGGAAAGTGCCTCGACGTCATGAACTGGTCGACGGGCGACGGCACCGCCCTCGAGCAGTGGACCTGCAACTCCGGCGACAACCAGAAGTGGCGGCGCGCGGCGGCCTGACCGCCGCCCACCGAGCGGGCCGGCGGCGCAGCCGTCGCCGGCCCGTGCGCCGTCAGCCCACGAGGACGGCCCGTGCGTCGTACGCCCGCGAGGGCGGCCCGTGCGCTCGCCGCGAGACCGGCGCGAGATCGGCAGGAGTGGCCACGTCCCGGGCCACCCCGCTGTCCGGCGCGCAACCTCCCCTCCCCAAGGAGCAGCCCGTGTTCCCGACCCGCAACCGACCGGCGTCGCGCCGATCCCGGTCACCTCACTCCCGTCCGTCGAGGAGGCTCGCCGCCCTGGGCGTCGCCACGGCCCTCGCGGCGACCGCCCTCACGACGGTCGGACCCGCCGCGTCCCCGGCGGCCGCCGCGGACTCGCCGGCCACGGCGCTGACCGTCCGCCTCGACCCGAGCTATCAGCATCCGGCCTTCCAGGGCTGGGGCACCGCACTGGCCTGGTTCGCCAACGTCACCGGCGGCTGGCCCGACGCACAGCGCAACGCCCTCGCCGACGCCCTCTACGGCGCCGACGGCCTCGGCTTCACCATCGCCCGCTACAACATCGGCGGCGGCGACAGCCCCGAGACCACCCGCTACATGCGGCCGGGCGGCGCCGTCCCCGGCTACTGGAACCGGCCCGGCACCGAGGCCCCCGACTGGTGGGACCCGAACCGCGCCGACCACTGGAACCCCGACGCCGACGCCAACCAGCGCTGGTGGCTCTCGGCTGCCAAGGCGCGCGGCGCGAGCACCTTCGAGGCGTTCTCCAACTCGGCGCCCTACTTCATGACCCGCAGCGGCCTGGTCTCCGGCGCGTACAACGCCTGGGAGGACAACCTCCGCTCCGACCAGTACGACCGGTTCGCCGCTTACCTCGCCGGCTCGCTCCAGCGGGCCCAGGCCGCCACCGGCGTCACCTTCGACTCCCTCTCGCCGGTCAACGAGCCCGACACCGACTACTGGCGCGCGGGCGGCCGCCAGGAGGGCTCCCACTGGGACCCGGCCTCCCAGGCCCGCATGATCACGACGCTGCGCGCCGCCCTCGACGCCAAGGGCGTGACGACCCCCGTCGCCGCCATGGACGAGACCAACCCGGGGAAGTTCCGGTCCGACTGGGAGGCGTACGCCCCCGCCGTCCGGGACGCCGTGGGCCGGCTCAACACCCACACGTACGGGACGGACGGCCGCACCGGGGCGCGGGACATCGCCAAGGGCGAGACCACGCCCCTGTGGATGTCCGAGGTGGACCTCGGCGGCAGCGTCCCGCAGAGCTTCACCGCCATGAGCCCCGCGCTCGACCTCGCCCAGCGCATCAACGACGACGTGCGCGAGCTGGAACCGCGCGCCTGGGTCCTGTGGCAGGCCGTCGAGGACTACGAGAACATGACGCCGTCCCGCGAGAACTCCAACTGGGGCCTGATCCAGACGGACTTCACCCCCGAGGACGCGGCGACCGAGCCCCTGCGCAAGAACAAGAAGTACTGGGCGATGGCGAACTACAGCCGTTTCGTCCGGCCCGGCGCGCGGGTCATGAACACCGACGACCCGCAGACCCTCGCGGCGGTCCGGCCGGAGGGCGGCGTGGTCGTCGTCCACACCAACGCCGGCGGTGAGGCGCGCGAGCTCACCCTGAACCTCGACGGCTTCCGGACGGCCACCGACGGCCCCGTCGAACGCTGGACCACCGACGCCGACAAGAACCTCCAGCGCGAGGGCGACGCGGCGGTCACCGGCCGGACCTTGAGGGCCACCGTCGGCCCCGGCTCCGTGACCACGTTCGTCCTGCCCACGGTCGACGGCGTGAACACCACGGCGACCACCGCACCCACCGACACACCGCGCCGGCTGCTCAACGACCACAGCGGCAAGGCCCTCGCCGTCGTCACCTCGGGCGGCAAGAGCACCGTCGTGCAGCAGAACCCCGTCCCGTCCGACACCGGGCAGCAGTGGACCTTCACCAAGCTGTCCGCGGGCGACTGGGGCAACACCGCCGCCTACCGCCTCACCCACGTCAGGTCCGGCAAGGCGCTCTCCGTCTCCGGCGACGCCCTGGTCCTCGCCTCGCCCGGATCGTCCACCGCCCAGCAGTGGATCCGCTCGACCACGGGCGACGGGCACAACACCCTGATCAACGCCGCCACCGGGAAGCTCCTCGACGTCATGGGCGCCTCGACCGCCGACGGCGCGCCCGTCGGCGTCTACCGGCCCACGACCGGCGGCAACCAGTCCTGGACCTTCGCCGGTACGGCACCCGACGTCTGGAAGACGCTCTCCCTCCGGCACAGCTCCCAGTGTCTCGACGTCGTCAACGCCTCGACCGGTGACGGCGTGGCCGTCGTCCAGTACGGCTGCGGCACCGGCACGAACCAGCAGTGGTCGCTGCGTCCCACCGGCGGCGGTTACGTGACCGTCGTCGCCCGCCACAGCGGGAAGTGCCTCGACGTGAGCGGCGAGTCCACGGCCGACGGCGCGGAGGTCTTCCAGTACGGGTGCACCGGCGGCCGCAACCAGGAGTGGGCGGTGCGCGCCACGGGCGACGGGTACCTCACCCTGACCGCCCGGCACAGCGCCAAGTGCCTGGGCGTGAGCGGCGGCTCGACCGCCGCCGGGGCGCCCGCCGTGCAGCGGACCTGCGACGGCGGCGCGAGCCAGCAGCTCCGGCTGGGCTGACGCGGAAAGAGCCGACGCCGGGCCCCGGCCGACGCCGAACAGCCGGGCTCCGACCCTCCGGTCGGAGCCCGGCTCCTCGCGTGCCGCCCGCGGGGGCTACTCCTCGGTGGGGCCGAGGTCGGGGCCCTCGCGGAGTTCGACGGTCCGCGCGCGGTGGCAGGCGTGCAGTTCCAGGACGACGATCTCGTTGGTACCCGGGCGCAGGACGGGCGCGGGGACGTACAGCGAACGCTGGGGACCGCGCGACCAGTACCGGCCCAGCGCGAAGCCGTTGACCCACACGCTGCCCTTCGTCCAGCCGCCGAGGTGGAGGAACGCGTCCGCCGGCTCGGCGACCTCGAAGGAGCCGCGGTGGAACATCGGCCCGGCCTGCGCCGTACCCGCCGAGAACGGCAGCGCGGCCAGGTCGGTCGGATCGGCCAGGCCGGTCAGCGGCAGTGGCCGGCTGGTCCACGCGGTCGGCTCCTCGCCGTCCACGAGGACCTCGCCCAGCAGGCCCTTGCGGTCGTGGATGCCGGGGCCGTAGTTGACGCGCCCCTGGTTCTCGACGAGCACGCCGAGGACGCTGCCCGCCCGGGGAGCCGTGAAGGCCAGGGCGTGCTCGTGGTTCTCCCGCTCCAGCACGCCGGCCGGGACCCCGTCGACGAAGACCTGGGCGCGGTCCCGGACGTGCTCCACCTCCAGCAGGGCCGGCCCGGCCGACGCGAGGACCGTCTCGTACAGGACGAACCCGAAGTCCTGCCCGAGCTGTTCCATGGTCAGGGGCCGCGGTGCGGCGACGGCCGTGCCGAGCGCCTCGGCACAGGGCAGCAGGCCGGCGCTCTCGGTGAGCGTCACGGTCGTCCGGGTGAGCTTGGGTCCGGGCGCGGGGACGGGCCCGGCCGGCACCGGCGCGTACCGGGCGATCACGTCACGGAAGGCGGAGAACTTCTCGGTCGGGTCGCCGGCCTCGTCGAGCGGGGCGTCGTAGTCGTACGACGTGACGGTGGGGCGGTAGGTGTGCTTGTCGTTGGCGCCGTTGGTGAAGCCGAAGTTCGTGCCGCCGTGGAACATGTAGAGGTTGACCGATGCCCCGGTGGCCAGCAGCTCGTCCAGGTCCCGCGCGGCGTGGCCGGCGTCCCGGACGACGTGGTGGCTGCCCCAGCGGTCGAACCAGCCGATCCAGAACTCCGCGCACATCAGCGGCCCCTTGGGCCGGCGGGCCCGCAGCTCGGCCAGACCCCGCGCTGAGCGGCTGCCGAAGTTGGCCGTGGCCAGCACCCCGGGCAGCGCGCCGCGTTCGAGGTCGGCGGGCTGGTCACAGGTGAACAGCGGTACGTCCACGCCGCGGCGGCGCAGCGAGTCCGCCAGGTGTTCCAGGTAGGCGGTGTCGTCGCCGTAGGCGCCGTACTCGTTCTCCACCTGGACGGCGAGGACGGGGCCGCCCTGGGAGGCCAGGTAAGGCCGGAGCGGGGTGAGGAGCCGGTCGAAGTAGTCGTCGACCGCGGCGAGGAACCGGGGGTCGCGGGAGCGCAGGCGTATGCCCGGCTCCGCGAGCAGCCAGGAGGGGATGCCGCCGCCCTCCCATTCCGCGCAGATGTACGGGCCGGGGCGGAGCAGCACGTGCAGCCCCTCGGCGGCGGCGAGGTCGAGGAACCTGGCGATGTCCAGTCCGCCGTCCGTCCTGAAGGTGTCCGGCCGCGGCTGGTGGAGGTTCCAGGGCACGTAGGTCTCGACGGCGTTGAGCCCCATGAGCCGGGCCTTGCGCAGCCGGTCCGCCCACTGGCCGGGATGGACCCGGAAGTAGTGCAGGCCGCCGGACAGGAGCCGAAACGGTTCGCCATCGAGGGTGAAGCCGCCGTCGTCGATCTGGAGAAGGGGCATGTGCGGGTGCTCCTGTGCTGGAGGTGGTGGGGCTCGCGCTGTCGCGGCCGGGGGAGGGCCTGCTCCCGATATGTTTACGTAAACACAAGGGGGATGGCAAGCTTCTGACCGCCGGGGGACAGGCGGCATGTGCGGTATGGCGATCCCGCTGCACCTGCTCGCCGCCGAGGCCGGACTCGTGAACACGTTCTGGGGCGTGTTCATCCCCGGACTCGTCTTCCCGTTCGGCGTCTACCTGTCCCGGGTCTTCAGCGCCTCCTACGTGCCGGACGAGGTCCTGGAGGCCGCGCGGATGGACGGGGCCGGCGAGTTCCGGACCTTCTGCCGCATCGCGTTCCCGATGATCGCGCCCGGCTTCGTGACCATCTTCCTCTTCCAGTTCACCCAGATCTGGAACAGCTTCTTCCTGCCCCTGGTGATGCTGTCCGACCAGGACCTGTACCCGGTCAACCTCGGCCTGTACGTCTGGTACTCGTCCGTGCTCACGCAGGGCCACCCCGAGGGCTACCCGCTGGCCGTCGTCGGCTCGCTGGTGGCCGTGGCCCCGTTGATCGCCGTCTTCCTGATGCTGCAGCGGTTCCGGAAGTCCGGCATGACCGCCGGCGCCGTCAAGTAGGCCGCCACCGTGCGTAGTTCCCCCATGAATCCGACCCCTCGACCCCGCGCCCTCTTCGCCATGGGCCGGCGCCACCGGGACGCGCTGTTCCCGCCCGCCGAGATCCAGCGACTGACGCCGTACGTCGACATCGGCCTCGACCATGTCGCCGAGGACCTGACAGAGGAGCCCGACCTGGCGGACGTGGAGATCCTGATCACGTCGTGGGGCTGCCCCGTTCTCGACGAGGAGATCCTGGCACGGGCACCGGCCCTGAAGGCGATCGTCCATGCCGCGGGAAGCGTCAAGCACCATGTGACACAGTCCTGTTGGGACCGAGGCCTCATGGTCTCCTCAGCCGCCGCCGCCAACGCCGTCCCTGTCGCCGAGTACACCGTCGCCTCGTGCTGGTCGGCGCCCAGTCCGACACCGAGGGCGGCGGCTCCCTGTGGACCTACTCCACGAAGACCGGCGAGAAGGCCGCGTACATCAACCCGGTCGACGGGATCCAGCTGGTGCGTGCCGTCGCCACCAGGGAAGGCGTCGCGTACCTCGGCGGCGACAACCCCACCTCGCAGGGGCCCCGCGGCACGATCGTCGCCTTCGACCCGGTCGCCGGGCGTGAGCTGTGGCGCGTCGACCTTCCCGCCTCCCTGACCACGGGAACGGCCGCACTGGCCGTGCACGGCAAGCACTTGTACGGACTCACGCGCAAGGGCGGCTTCTTCGTCGTCGACGTCACCATCCGCCGCGTGATCCACGCCGCCGACCACCGCGCCCTCTGCCCCGGCGTCGCGGCCATGGTCACCAGCCGCGGAGTCGTCTACGGCGTCTCCGACACCACCCTCTTCCGCTTTGACCCCAGGACGTTCGCCGTCAGGACCGTCCTCCCCGAGATCAACCGCGCCTGGTACAGCGGCCCGCACATCAACGCCGACAACCGCGGCCTGCTCTACACGATGCGCGGCCACCACCTCGTCCGTATCGAAGACAGGCCAGGGTTCTGACCATGAAGAAGGCCATGAAGAAGTCGACGAAGCGGTCCGTCGTCGCGATGGCGGCGGCCGGGACGCTCACCCTCGCGGGCCTGGCCACCCGCGCAGGCCGGACAGGACGGCGTGAGCCGGGCCTCCGAGGACTCGTGCGGCAGCACCAGCCTCTCCACGCCCCTGCTGGACATCGCCTACGCGAACGGCCGGCTGGACTCCGGCATCCCGAACCTGACCACGACGCACGCGACCGCGCCCGACGCCTCGTACGTCGTCCCCTCGGGGACCGACCACGCCGTCGCCCACAAGGTGACCCTGGGCGATCCCGGCTACGTCTCCGACGGCGCCCCGCGCAGCGAGAGCGCCACGAACGACGTCCACGAGGGCAAGTTCGTCGTGGGTGACGAGCAACGGTACGAGTTCAGCGTGCTGCTGAAGGACTGGGAGACCTGGGAGTCCGGGGAGTCGGAAGCGGGCGACATCATCCTCCAGGGGAAGCACGCCGGCGGAAACCTTCCCTCCTTCTACCTCATGACCAAGCGGAACAGCGTCGCCTTCCGCTCGCCGACCCTGAACCTCCAGTCCACCGTGGTCGGCGACTTCCGCCCCCACCTCGGCCAGTGGATGCACTTCCGGGTCGACGTGAAGTGGACGGACGACACCACCGGCTACTACAGGGTCGCCACCCGCATGCCCGGCGAACCGGACTTCACGCCGCGGCAGACGTACGAGAACGTGAAGACCTTCCACCCCGTGAACCCGGCGGACTTCGGCTGTCTCAAGTGGGGTCTCTACCGGCCCGGCCAGTCGCTGGAGAAGGGAGACGTGCCGACGCGCGTCGTCCACCACGACGACACGGGGTGTGGCGGGCGGCGGTCGACGCCCTCGCCGACGGCCTGCTCACCGCGCTCACGGTCCTCGACCCCCGCACGCTGATCATCGGCGGCGGCCTCGCCGAGGCAGGTGAGACCCTGCTCGCGCCCCTCCGCGCCGCCGTGGCGGAACGCGTCACGTTCCAGAAGCTCCCCACGATCGTCCCGGCGGGCCTCGGGGACGCCGCCGGGTACCTGGGCGCGGGGCTCCTCGCCCGCGACCTGCTCGCCACGGGGACGCCACGGTCCGTACCCGTCCGTCGGGCACCGGTCTGAGGCGCGCCCGCCCGGCGGACGCCTCGGTCAGGAAAGGAGCTCGACGTATCCGTCCGTCCCGTGCACGCGGATCCGCTGCCCGTCCCGGATCAGCCGGGTGGCCCGCTCCACGCCGACGACGGCCGGCAGGCCGTACTCCCGGGCGATCACCGCGCCATGGGTCATCTGCCCGCCCACCTCCGTCACCAGGCCCGCGATGCCGACGAACAGCGGCGACCAGCTGGGGTCGGTGAAGGTGGTGACCAGGATGTCGTCCGCGGCGAGGTCGGCATCCGCCATGTCGAGGACGACGCGGGCCCTTCCCTCGACGGTCCCGGCGGAGACCGCCAGACCGGTCAGCGCGCCCGCCGGCACGTCGTCGCGCCGGTACGCCCCGGTGACGGTCTCACCGTCCGAGGTGAGCACCCGCGGCGGGGTGAGCGCGTCGTACGACCGGAACGCCTCCTTGCGCCGCCGGATCAGCCGGTCGTCCGCGCGCTGCGCGCGCACGACCTCGTGGAGTTCCTCGAACGAGAGGAAGAAGGCGTCCTCCCTCTCCCGGAGCACACCTGCCCGTACGAGGCGCTCGGCCTCCGCCAACAGGGCCTGCTTGTAGACGAAGGTGCGGCAGACGATGTCGTACTTCGGGTACTCCCGGTATCCGATGAAGGTACGGACCCGGTCGATCATCCGCTGGGTCTCGTCGGCCTTCCGGTCCCCGTCCGGCAGCGCCCGCAGACGCGACAGCACGTCGTGTTCCTTCTTCCGGGCCCTCTGCCGCCCTTGCTCGAAGCGCCGCCCGGCGGCGCCCGGTTCGAAGTTCCTGACGTTGTCGAGGATCACGGGCACGAGGGTGGTGGGGCACTCGCGCCAGCGGGGCCTCGTGATGTCGATCTCGCCGACGCAGCGCATGCCGTACCGGTCGAGGTAGGCCTCGATGGCGTCGCGCGCCTCGGCGCCGCCCGGGAGCTTCGCCAGCTCGTCCAGGAAGCCCTCGTCCTCGACGTCCCGCAGGAAGGCCACGACCTCCGACCGCGGGCGGATCACGTCCGCGACGTCGAGCAGCGCCAGTCCCATCTCCGACGTGACGTTGCCGGGGGCGGACAGCGTGAGCGTGTCGGCCACGTTCTTCTCGCCCAGCCACTCCTCGAGCTTGTCGTTGAGCCACCACGTGGCCTCCATCCCCGCCATGACCGCCCGCATGTTCACCGGGTCGCCGAGCACCCGCTTGTGCTCGGCGAAGGCCTCCAGCAGGAAGTCGAACAGCGCCGGCCCGCTCTTCGTCCGGATGTCGCGCTCCAGAGCGGTGACGGACGCCCGGCTGCGCGCGATCAGCTCGGTGACGACGACCGGATCCGTCTCGATCGGCGCGGGCCCGGGCGGAGGCGGGGGCGTGGGGCCGGGCGGGCCGCCGGACGGCTGCCCACCCGGCTCCACGTCCGGGAGTGGCGGGACGAAGTCGTCGCGGTCGAGGACGGTCTCCAGAGCGTCCCTGATCAGCGGATCGCCCTTCCCGATGGCGTCCAGGAGACCGGCGCGGCTCGCGGGCGAGGCCAGGCGCCGGGTGACGTCGACGAACAGCCTCCCGCCGGCCTCGAGCATCGGCACCATGGCCGTAAGCCGCCACATGGAGAGCCCCAGCGGCTTCATGGCGTCGGTCATCATCTGCCCGTGACCGACGGAGACGTAGACGTGGTTCTCCTGGTCAGCGGCCTCGGGGACGGGGAACAGCGTCGTGATCGGCCGGCTCTGCACGAACTCGAAGCCGTCGTCGACCAGACACCATTCGATGTCCTGCGGGCGGCCGAAACGCTCTTCGATCCGCCGCCCGAGCCGTACGAGCCGCAGGACCTGCGCATCCGTCAGCGCCGGCTGCTCCTGCCGCCCCGGAGCGATCGCCACGTCCCGCGTACCGCCGTCCGGCAGGGCCTGGACGGCACGCTGCTTGGCGGCGATCGTCCGGGCGACGACCTCACCGTCCCGCACGGCGAAGACGTCCGGGTTCACCAGGCCGGAGACCAGGGCCTCGCCGAGGCCGAAGCCCGCTTCCACGGTGGCGACCTTCCGGTTGCCCGTGACGGGGTCGGCCGTGAACAGGATCCCCGACGCGTCCGGGAGGACCATCCGCTGCACGACCACGGCCATGTGGACCGTACGGTCGTCGAGGCCGTTCCGGCGGCGGTAGGTCACGGCGCGCTCGGTGAACAGCGAGGCCCAGCACCGGCTGATGTGCCGGAGGATCTCCGCCGTCCCCACGACGTTCAGATACGTGTCCTGCTGGCCGGCGAACGAGGCCGTCGGCAGGTCCTCCGCCGTCGCGCTGGACCGGACGGCGTAGGCGGCTCCCTCGCCGGACCGGGCGACCGCGCGGGTGATCGCCGCCGCGACGTCGTCCGGGACGGCGGTCCCTTCGACGGTCCGCCGGATCCGCGCGCTGAGCGTGCGGATCGCCTCCCGGTCGTCCGGGGCCGAGCGCGCCAGCTGATCGAGCTGATCGTCGAGCGACGGCGCTTCCGCCATGATCCGCCGGAAGGCGTCCGTCGTCACGCAGAAGCCGCCCGGCACGCGGATCCCTTCGATCCGCGACAGCTCGCCCAGGTGCGCGCCCTTGCCGCCGACGAGGGCGACCTGTCGCTCATGGACCTCGCCGACCTCGCCGACCTCACCGAGGTCCCGCACGTACCGCTCGGTCATCGCGACACCTCGGGGGCAGCCGTGGCGTTGCGCTCGACGTCGGGCGACGGGCGCACCACGCGATGGTGGAGGAGGACGATGCCCGAGCCGAAGGTGCGGCTCTCGACGAGTTCGAGATCCACCCGGCGCTCGGTACGGGGAAAGTACGGGATGCCACCGCCGACGAGCACGGGGTAGACCAGGGTCCGGTACTCGTCGATCAGGTCGGCCGCGGCCGCCTCGGCGGCGAGCGTCGCGCCGCCGATCGCGATCTCGCCGTCCCCCGGCTCGGCCCGCAGCCGCGCGATCTCCTCGGCCACGCTTCCGGAGGCCAGGCGGGCACGGCCCCGCACGGCGGACAGCGTCGTGGAGAACACCACCTTGGGGAGGGGGTTCCAGAGCGACGCCCATTCGAGCATCGAGTCGTCGAGGGACGGCTCCTGGTCGACGGTCTCCCAGTACAGCATCGTCTCGTACAGCCGTCGCCCCAGCAGATGGACGCCGACCCCGCGGATCTCGTCGATCCAGAAGCGGAAGGCCTCCTCGTCGGGCTCCGTCCAGTCGAATGTCCCGTCCGGCCCGACGATGTAGCCGTCGAGGGAGACACCCATCGAATAGGTCACGCTGCGCATCGGAAGACCTCCTCGGTTCAGGTTCGACAGTACGGCCGCGGGATCACGGCCCGCACGTCTTCGTACGGTGGCTCGCCCCAGTGAGCCCGCTCCGACGTCGCCGGCTCACTGACCGCCGGCATCGGCCTCGTCGCGGGCCCGCGTCAGCCGAGCGCGTCCGGCACGAGGGCGGGGGCCGCGTCGGGTTCCGGTTCCTGGTGGGGATCCGTCAGTTGCTCGCGTACGTAGTTCCACACCACCGCGATCAACGCGGCCACGGGCACGGCGAGCAGGCTGCCCACGATGCCGGCCACGCTGCCCCCGAACGTCACCGCCAGCAGGATGACCGCCGCGTGGAGGCCGAGGCCGCGGCTCTGGACCATGGGCTGGAAGACGTTGCCCTCGAGCTGCTGGACGACCACGATGATCGCCAGGACGATCAGCGCGTCGGTCGGGCCGTTCGACACCAGGGCGATGAGGACCGCGACCAGACCCGCGAACAGGGCGCCGATGATCGGCACGAACGCCGAGACGAACGTCAGGACGGCCAGCGGGAGCACCAGGGGAACGTCGAGGATCCACAGCCCCAGGCCGATGAGGACGGCGTCGAGCAGACCGACGAACGCCTGGGAGCGCACGAACGCGCCGAGCGTCTCCCAGCCGCGTTCGGCCACGACCGGGATGTCGGTGGCGAGCCGGCCGGGGAGCTGCCGGGTGAGCCACGGCAGGAAACGCGGTCCGTCCTTGAGGAAGAAGAACATCAGGAAGAGCGCGAGGAAGGCGGTGACCACACCGTTGAAGACGGTGCCGACTCCCGTCGCGACGGCGTTGACCATGCTGCCGATGCTGTTCTGGAGGCGGGCGACGGCGCTGTCGAGGGCGCCGTTGATCTGACTGTCGCCGATGTTGAGGGGCGGCCCGGCCGCCCACTCGCGCAGCCGCTGGATCCCTTCGACCACGCCGTCGGCGAGTTCGCCGGACTGGGACGCCATCGGTACGGAGATCGACGCGACGACGCCCGCGACGAGCAGGAGGAAGAGCACGGTCACCGTGGTCGCGGCCAGGGCGGGGGGCCAGCCGTGCCGACGCAGGAACCGGGCCGGCGGCCAGGTCAGGGTGGTGAGGAACAGGGCGGCGATCAGCGGCCACGCTATGGACCACATGCGGCCCACGAGCCACAGCGTCACCGCGGCCATCAGCAGCACGAGGAGTGACTCCGCGGAGAAGCGGGCGGCCGTCCGGAGTGCGGCGGTGGATTTCGTGGGACTCAGCATGGGAGACATCCAAGCATTCCCGCGCGACGCCGAATCACGCACCGGGCCCCACTATGAGGGCCGATCGGCTCAGGCGCGGCGCGCCTCGACCGTCCGGGCGGTCGCCGGTGGAGTATCGGTGGGACGGCACGGGGGCCTGGGACGGCCCGCCCCACGTACGAAGAGGTCCGGCCATGCAACCGTTCATCGAGGACGACACCCTCGGCGCCCTGCCGGCGGCGACGTGACCCCCGCCCCGCGCGGGGCCGCGGCGGGGGGCGACGGGGCCGGTGGCGGCCGTTACGGCGAGGACGTCTTCCGTCCCGGGCAAGCGGGCGAGGACGAGCGCATCGACTTCGGCGCCCTCGCCTACGACGACATCACCATGGCGCGGCTGCGGGCGCTCGGGGTCGGCCCGGGATGGCGCTGCCTCGACGTGGGTGCCGGCACGGGCACGGTCTCCCGGCGGCTGCTCACCGAGGCCGGGGTGGAGAGCGTGCTCGCCGTGGACCGCGACGTACGGTTCCTCACGCGGCGGCCCGTGCCGGGGCTCGACGTGCTGGAGGCCGACATCACCGCCCGGGACTTCGATCCCGGCCGGTTCCGGCTCGTCCACGCGCGCTTCGTGCTGATGCACCTGCCCGAGCACGACCGTGTGATCGCCCGACTCGCCGAACTTGTCGAACCCGGCGGGGTGTTGGTGCTCAGCGACGCGGTCGATCCCCACCCGGCGAACGACCGCGCCGCCGGCACTCCGTACACGGAGATGATGCGGGCGATGTGGCAGGGGCTTCGCGACGCCATCGGCACCGATGTCGGCTGGGTACCGTCGTACCCCCAACTGCTTCGGGAGGCCGGGCTGATGCCCGTCGCCGCGGAGATGCATGTGCCGCCGCTGTCGCCCGGCAGCCCCATCAGCCGCTTCTGGGCGGACACATGGCAGCGGAGCAGGGCGGCGATGCTCGCCACCGGACTGGTCGACGACACGGCCGTCGACGCCGCGATCCGGTACCTGGACTCCGAGGAGTGCGCCGCCCTGTCGGCCGGCATGCTCACCACCTGGGGGCGGAAGCCCGGCTGACCGGCGTCGGCCGGCCCGGCACGACCGGGAGGTGCGGTCCCGGTGCGCCTCAGGAGGCGACGGGCGCGGCGTCGGTGTCGGTGTCGGCGCCGGTGAAGGGCGGGTAGTCCTCCTTGCCGCTGCGCTCCGCCGCCTCGATGTAGGAGGTGAGGGCTTCGCGGGACCGGGCGATCCGGTCCATCTCGTCGTCGAGGCGCCGCAGGCGCGAGCGCATCGCGGTCAACAGCTCGGCGCATCCGGGGAGTTCCGGCGTCTCGCCTTCCGCGCAGGGCAGCAGATAGGCGATGTCCTCGGAGGACAGCCCGGCCCCGAGCAGGTGCCGGATCTGCTTCACCCTCAGCAGTGCCGTCTCGCCGTACTCGCGGTAGCCGTTCGCTCCGCGGTCCGCCTCCAACAGGCCCTGGGCCTCGTAGTAGCGCAGCTGGTGGGCGTTGACGCCCGCCCGACGACTCAGTTCACCGATCAGCATCGCGACCTCCCTTGACCTTCACACCGGTATCAACGTTGACGATGCTGCCATGAACAACACCCCACTTGCCCCTGTGACGGTCATCGGACTCGGACGGATGGGCCAGGCACTCGCCGGCGCGTTCCTGAAGGCGGGTCACCCCACGACCGTGTGGAACCGTACGTCCTCCAAGGCCGACCAACTGGTCGGCGCGGGAGCCCGGTCGGCGCCGACGGTCGCCGACGCGCTCACGGCGAGCCCCCTGACGATCATCTGCCTCACGGACTACCGGGCAGTGTACGAACTGCTCGGCGCGGACGGAGTCGACCTCGACGGTGCGACGCTGATCAACCTGACCTCGGGAAGCTCGGGCCAGGCCCGGGAGGCCGCCCGGTGGGCCGAGCAGCGCGGAGCCCGCTACCTGGACGGCGCCGTCATGGCCGTCCCGCCGGTGATCGGGACCGCCGACGCGGTGATTCTCCACAGCGGACCGCAGGAGCTCTTCGCGGCGCACGAGTCGACCCTCGAAGCCCTCGGCACCGTGACCCACCTCGGCGAGGACCACGGCTTGGCGTCGCTGTACGACGTGGCCGGTCTGGCCATGATGTGGAGCGTCCTGAACGCCTGGCTCCAGGGCACCGCCCTGCTCAGGACGGCGGGCGTCGACGCCGCGACGTATGCGCCGTTCGCACGTCGGATCGCCGCCGGCGTGGCCGAGTGGCTGCCCGGGTACGCCGAGCAGATCGACAAGGGATCCTTCCCGGCCGAGGTGGCGGCGCTTGAGACCGACGCGCGGGCGATGGACCACTTGATCGAGGAGAGCGAGGCGGCGGGCGTCAACACCGAACTGCCCCAGCTGATCAAGGCGATGGCGGACCGTGCGATCGCCGCCGGGCACGGCGGGGAGCAGTACCCCGTGCTGATCGAGGAGTTCGGCAAGCCCCACCGGGACTGACCGGTCAGCCGACTGACGATCGACCACCGGCCGGTCGACCGGATCAGGAGTCGACCGGATCAGGAGTCGAGCGGATCAGGAGTCGAGCGGGCCTCCCGGGGCACTCCCGGGAGGGGGCAGCTCCTGCGTGGTGTCGCTCAGCCCGTCGCGTGCCAGACCGTACTCCCGGGGGTGGTCGCCCGCTCCGGGCAAGGAGAGCGCGGTGCGGAACTCCCGCTGCGCCTCGGCGTGGCGCCCCGCCGCCGCGTACGTGTTGCCGAGGCGGACGCGGACCCCCATCTCCAGCCAGGTGCTGGTGTGCGGAGTCAGCGCCGACAGCGCCTCGTGGTGGGTCTCGACGGCCGCGCGCAGATCGCCCTGCATGTGCTCCGCGGCGGCCAGCCGTGACAGGCCCGCCGTGCGCAGGGGGAGGTCCTCGGCCTCGCGGGCCAGTTCGGCGGCCCGCCGCAGCAGGTCCGTGGCCTCCGCGTGCCGGCCGAGGGCCTGCTGCGCCTCCGCGACGAAGCACAGGGTGCTGCTGATCGTCCGGGGGCGGCCGTTCTTCTCGGCGAGGGTGAGCGCGGTGGCGTAGTGGTCGAGCGCCAGCTCGTGCCGCCCCTGCTGGGAGTGGATCGCGCCGAGGTTGCAGTTCGCCATCCCGGTCAGCCAGTCGTCGTCGAGGCCGGCCGCCAGCTCCACCGCCTCGCTCAGGTGGGCCAGCGCCTCCTCGGTCCTGCCCAGCGGCCATGTCGCGGCGCCGAGACCGGCGATCGCCCGGGCGTGGTCCCGAGGATCGCCCTGGTCGCGGGCGTACCGCAGTGCTTCGGTGAACCGTTCGCGAGCCTGCCGGAACCGACCCTGGTAGACGTCGACGATGCCCAGGCAGATGCGCAGCGAGGAGGGCATCCGCCGGTCGGTCGTCATGTCGGCGTGATCCAGAGCGTGTTCCAGCGCGGTGCGGCACTCGTGGAAGTGGCCCTGGCGTGCCAGGTGGTCGACCAGGGCCTCGGCGATCCAGCAGGCGTGGTCGAACTCGCCGGCGGCGGTGGCGAAGGCCACCACGTCGACGAGATCGCCGCCCGCCGCGTTCAGCCACGCGGAGGCGTCTGCCGAACCGGAACGACCGGGCGGGCCACCCCGACCACCCCGACCACCCCGGCCGCCCCGGTCGGCCCAACCACCCCAACCACCCCAACCATCCCCACCAGGGAAGGGCGAACCGTTGACCTCATGGCCGGTGGGGAAGGCCTCCGGGCCCCAGTCGCCGGCGGCGCGGCCCGCCGACGCGTAGAGCCGCAGGACGGCGGAGCGGTCCGCGGCAGCCTCCTGGGGTGATCCGGCGGCGAGCCGACGCGCGTGCGCCCGGACGAGATCGTGCAGCCGGTAGCGGCCGGGATGCGGCTGCTGGAGCAGACTCGCGTCGACCAGGTCCTCCAGGAGATCCTCGGCGTCCTCGACGGACCGGCCCAGCATGGCGGCGAGGGTGAGCCCGTCGAAGCGGGCGGTCGGCGCCGAGCCCAACGCTCGGAAACCGCGCCGCAGTTCGGGGGCGAGCTGGTCGTACGACATCCGGAAGGCGGCCTCCACGCTGCGGTCCCCGGCCCGCAGCTCACCGAGGCCGCGCGCGTCGTCGGACATCCGGTCCGCCAGAAAGGCCAGCGTCCATGACGGGCGGTTCTGCAGCCGGGCGCTCGCGATGCGCAGCGCCAGCGGGAGGCCGCCGCAGCGCCGGGCGAGCTCGCGCGCCGCCTCGGGCTCGCGGTCCGCCCGGGACGTCCCGAGGAGCTCCCGGAACAGACCGACGGCGTCCCCCGGGCCCAACGGCTCCACGGTGAGCCGGAGATCGGCGTCGAGGCCCGGCAGGCGGTGCCGGCCCGCCACGAGGACCCGGCTTCCCGGTCCCGCGGGCAGCAGCGGCCGTACCTGCTCGGCGCTGCGGGCGTTGTCCACGACCAGCAGCAGCCGCAGCCCGCTCGTCGCCGCACGCCAGGCGGTGACGAGTTCCGTCACGTCGTCCGGTCCGTCGGGGTCGCCCGGAAGACCCGGCTCGTCCGAGTCGCCCAAGTCGACCGAAGCATACGGGAGTTCCTCGCCCGCTCCGCGGACCGCGCGCAGCATCCGGCGCAGCGCCCGCTGCGGGCCGACGCTCTCGTGGGCCGCGCCGTACGCGTGCAGGTCCACGAACAGACAGCCGTCGGGATGAGCGTCGCCCAAGGCCCAGGCGGCGCGCACGACCAGGGCGGTCTTGCCGACGCCCGCGGTGCCGTCGATCGTCATCACGGTCACGGCGCCGGGAGGCACAGGGCCCGTGAGCAGGGCGAGTTCGGCCTCGCGGCCGACCAGGCAGGCGATGTCGCCGGGCAGTTCGTTACGGCGGGGGAGAGGGCCGGGGTGGGGGAGAGGGCCGGTGCCGGGGCGGGTGGAGGAGGAGTGCGCGTGGGCGTCCTCGCCCGCGGGAGAGCCGTCCGGGTCGGGGACGTACCGGTGAGGGACGTTCGCTTGAGGGACGTGAGCGTGGGGAACGTTCGCATCCGGGGCGTCCGCGTGAGGGATGCCCGCGTGCGGGATGCCCGGGTACGGGACGGCCGCGTGGGGACCGGGTGCCCGGCCGAGCAGCAACCGGTCCTCCCGCCGCAGCACGGCCTGGTGCACACGGCGCAGTTCCTCGCCCGGCTCCACGCCCAGCTCGTCGAGGAGCCGACGCCGCGTCTCCTGGTAGACGGCCAGCGCCTCGGCCTGCCGGCCGCTGCCGTACAGGGCACGCATCCGCAGGGCGGCCAGCGGCTCGTCGTGCGGCTGGGCCGACGCCGCCATGAGGCCGTCCAGCGCCTCGGGATACCGCCCGAGCAGCACCAGGCACTCGACACGGTCCTGGTGGAGGGCGCGTCGCTGCCGGGTGAGGCGGTGCCGCTCGGTTTCGGCGAGCGGCCCCGGCAGGCCGGGCAGCGGCTCGCTGCGGAGCAGTTCCAGAGCCAGGCCGCCGTGGTCGAGAGCGCCGCCGAGGTCACCGGCGGCCTTCGCACGCCGGGCGAGACCGGTGTGTTCGGCGAGGTCGTCGAGGTCGGTCCGGGTCTCGCCGGGCGCGAAGCGGTAGCCGCCGTGACCCCCTTCGATCACCGACCGGGCCGGCCCGGCGCCCGCCGCGTCCAGTGTCTTGCGCAGGCCGTAGACGTAGCTCGGCAGGACGCGGTGACCCGTACCCGGCGGTTCGGTTCCCCAGACGTCGTCGAGGAGCTGCCCGTACGTCACGAAGGCAGGTGCGCGCAGGATCAGGGCGGCGAGAACCGCCTGTCGCCGCACCGGGCCGAGGGCGAGCGGCGCGTCACCGCGACGGGCCCCGACGGGCCCGAGCAGCGCGATCCACAGCCGCCCCCTCGTTTCGTCCGCGTCCGGTTCCGGACGTACTGCGTCCACGCCCACTTCGAAGCCTCATGTCCCCGTGATTCCCTGCCCGTGCAGGCCCGTGCAGTATCCCAAGTCTCCTGCATCAGCGGAATTTCATCCGCGCTGCAGAGCCCCGCGCGAGTGTGTGACGCGTCATGTCGGTTGCCGGCGGGCCGGGCGGTGAGCGGGAGCAGTCGGTCGGTGAGGAGCAGCCGGCACCCCCTCAAGAGAGGACATGTCCCCATGTCACATGTCAGCGGTGCGTCCGGCGCACGGCCCACCCGTCGAGGCGGCCGATGGGAGCGCTATCGGGTCACCCATCCGTTCTCCGCCCAGGACCAGGCGGCCCTGTGGGGGTCGATCGTGGGCGTCGTGGCTCTGGCCGCGTTCCTCGGCTGGGCACTCGACATGAAGGGCGGTGTCGTCATCGTCGCGGCGTTGCCTTTCATCATCGCCTCGTTCGAGAACCGTCGCACGGCGTTCCAGTTCGACGCGGCCGGCGCCCGTTTCGGCGCGGTGCCGGTGCCGTGGGCGGACATCACCCAGTTCGTCGTGGTCACACCGGCGGACGGACAGCGGGCACTGATCGGCGCGCGGTTGCGTCCCGGCGCGGCCCTTCCGGCGGAGGCGACCGCCGCGGCCCACCCGGCCATGCCCGCGCCGATCCATGTCGCCGTTCCGCGCGCCAAGTTCGACCTGGCGAAGATGGTCCACAAGGCCAGGAAGTACGCACCGTCGCATGTCCAGATCGTGGTCGCTGACGCGTCCGGCGAACGCGTCGCCTCCTAGAAGACCTCGCTCGGACCGGCGGACAATAGGGGAGAACCACCGATGCACAACCCGCCACAGCCCTGGTACCGGCCGCACCAGCCACAGCAGCCTGTCCCGCACAACCCGTACGCCCCCGAGGGCTACACCCCGCCGGAACCACCGCCTCGCCGCGGACGCTTCGGCAAGGGACCGCTGATCGCCACGGTCGTCGTTCTGCTGCTCCTGGCGGGGAGCGGCTGGGTGTACACCCTCGCCGACGGCCGGTGGGGCGGCCCGACCGCACCCGTGGCCGACAAGGCGGCCGGCCCTTCCGCGACGCCGACCCCCTCCCGTACTCCTGCCGTCGCCACGCCGGCCCCGAAGAGGATCCCGACGTCGGAGGAGATCAACGCGGGCCGCAAGGCCGGAGACGCCACGGCGTGGATCGCCGACGACCGGACCGACCTGCCGCGCCGCACTATCAAGCTCTACGACCTGTGGATCGTCGGCGACACCGTCGTCCAGGCCGCGTACGAGAAGGTCACCGCCCGCCGGCTGTCGGACGGTGCCGAGGTGTGGAGCGTGTCCTTGCCCGCCTCCGTCTGCGAGGCGCCGCACAACCCGACCCCCGACGGAAAGATCGTCGTGGTCTACCGGAGCAACCGGGCCTGGACCGGGAACCGCTGCAACCAGCTCCAGATGATCGACCTCAGGACCGGAAAGGCGGGGTGGCACAGGAAGCTCACCGAGACCGGTTCCATGGACGACACGATCATGGTGAACAGCGCGATCAGCGGTGGCACCCTCGCCATCGTCCAGAGCATGAAGGCCGCCGCGTACCGGGTCGACACCGGAGCCAAGCTCTACGACATCCCCCTGGAGAACCCCGGGGCGTGCTACCCCGACAACCTCGCGGGCGGCACCCGGCTCGTGCTGAGATCCACCTGTGCGATCAGCGCCGACCGCGCCACGTCCTACCATCAGCTCCGCGAGATCGACCCGACCACGGGGAAGGTCAGCCGGCGCTATCGCACCCAGCCGGGCTGGAGCGTCGGGAAGATGCTCTCCGTCGACCCGGTCGTCTTCACCGTCCACCACCACAAGGACATCACCGGGAACTGGCGGGTCGTCGCCCTCAAGCCCGACGGGAAGCCCCGCGTCACCATCGACGCCCGGCCCAAGGGCTTCACGTACTGCGCTGACGCGGGGGACTCGGGAGGGAACATGCAGCGGTGCGCGGGCACCGCCGTCGGCAATGACATCGTGTTCCTGGGCGGCACCGACCGGGTCGGCGGCTACAGCCTCGACACCGGGAAACTCGTGTGGGGCGTGAAGTCCTCGGACAGCACCCTGCACCCGCTGCGCTCGGACGGCGGGCCGTTCGCGCTCGTCTACGAGGCGGCCTCGGCGGAACGGCCGGGCGGGGTCATCCGGTTCGGCCCGGGGGGCGTGGACACGAAGAAGCAGGTGCTCCAGCATCCTGTGACGGCCCGGTCCACGGAACGCGGCATGCTCGCCGGACGCCTGGCCTACGCGAACGGACGGATCGTGATCACGCCGTCGAGTGTGTCCGGGAACGACGCGACGCACGAGGCCCGCATGCTGTCCTTCGCTCCCGGAGCTCCGTGACGGGACCCGACGTACCGGACGCGCCGGACGTGGCTGGAGGCACGGCACTGCACGCGCCGGACGAGCCGGGTCGGTCGTCGGGCCGTATCCGGTCCGTTCGGCGTACGGGAGCGGCGGGAGTGCGGCAGAGTCGTGAACGGGCACCCGAACGGGAGTCCGCAGGGGGAGTCCGCAGGGGGTCCGGGCGAGGACAGGAGGGGGCAGTGATGGACGGCGCATGGCTTCGGCGATTCGGCGGCGTGCCGCAGGAGGGACCGGAGAGAGAGGCCCGGCTGGTCTGCTTCCCGCACGCGGGCGGCGCGGCATCGTCGTTCGTGCGCTTCTCCCGTCTGCTGAGTCCCGTGGTCGACGTGCTGGCCGTGCAGTACCCGGGGCGGCAGGACCGGTACCGGGAGCGGCCGGTCGAGTCCGTCACGCGTCTCGAGGAACTCGTCGCGGACGCCCTGGATCCGGTGGACGACCGGCCGTACGCCTTCTTCGGGCACAGCATGGGAGCGGTTGTCGCGTACGAGACGGCGCGCACGCTCGCGGCGCGGTCCGCGCCGGGACCCGTGCGACTGTTCCTCTCCGGCCGGTCCGCGCCGGGACCCCGGCCCGAGGCCGGTGATCGGGTGGTCGGCGACGCCGACGTGATCGCGGAGATCCGGAGGCTCGGGGGGACGGGCGCGGGCGTCCTGGACGATCCCGAACTGATGGAGCTGGCCCTGCCGGCCCTCCGCGCCGACTACCGGGCCGTCGGGGCGTACGCCTGGGAGCCGGGCCCGCCGCTGGACTGCCCGATCACGGTGCTCGTCGGCGACGCGGACCCCGTGGCCCCGGTCGCGCGGGCGGCGGAGTGGAGCGGTTTCACCAGCGCGGAAACCGATCTGCGGGTCTTCCCCGGCGGCCACTTCTACCTCGACGGTCACACGGAGGAGATCGGGGACGTGATCACCGCCACGCTGGGCGTCCGCGTCTGACACCGCCGTGGCGCGCGCGTACGCGCTAAGTACCTGTTCCTGAACCTCGACCGCGCGCCTGGCGTAAGGAGCGCTGGGCCTTGGTGAGCGCTGTAGGTGGCCCGCAGGGTAGTTGGCGCGTCGACCGGACGGGCGACGCGAATAGCTGGCCGTCGGATGCACTCCACCCCGACCGCCCCTGCCGGCTCCCTTCCCGGGAACCGGCAGGGGTGGTTCGCGGCTGCCTAGTCCTGGTGGGCGCCCTGGATGATCCGGCCGACGATGGCCGCGGCCTGCTCTGGGTGCCTCTCCAGCCATGTGCCGAGGTGTTCCCGTACGGCCTCGGCGACGCTGGTGCGCACTGCGGCGCCGCCCAGCACGCCGCGCGTGGAGCCCGAGAACTCGGGCCGGTCCAGCTTCACCGACACGACCGCCGTCAGACCGTCGCCGATCTGGTCGACGCTGAGATCGGGGGCTGCCTCCGCCAGGAGCCGCCGCTCCCGCACGTGCGCGTTGACCGCGGCCGCCACCCCGTCGCGGAATCCCGCCATGTGCGTGCCGCCGTAGGGTGTGGGCTCGCTGTTGGCGTAGCTCTGGAGTCGCTCCTCGTGGGAGCCACGCCACCGCAGGGCCACCTCGACCGTCCCGGCGATCCGCGGGTCTTCCCGCTCGAAGCCGATGACGTCTGGGTGAACGGACGCTCCCGCCTGCGCGTCGAGGAAGGCGACGAAGTCCCGAGCCCCGCCCGGGAACCGGCACCGCACCGATCGGGACCCGCCCGGGGGGCGTTCGTCGGTCAGCGAGATGTCCAGGCCCCGGTTGAGGAAGGCCAGTTCCCTGAAGCGCTCTGCCAGCACCGCGAACGAGCACTCCGCCGTCTCGAAGATGTCGGTGTCGGGCCAGAAGGCGATGGTGGTCCCGCCTCTGGTCGTCGGTCCTGCGCTGGTGGGTGGGGTGAGCGCGACGCCGCGCGCGTACTCCTGGACCCAGTGGACCCCCTCGCGTCGTACCTCGGCTGTCAGTCGGCTCGACAGGGCATTAGTGACGCAGGGCCCGACGCCGAAGAGGCTCATGGCCACAGCGTGGCGGCCGCCTGGCTCCGCCCCGGGGTGCATTTGGGTCAGTAGGGCTTCGAGGCCGGGACCGCCTGTGTCCCCTGCGGCCTCAACGGGGACACCCGGCCCGTCGTCGGCGACACGTACGCCACCGTCGGGCGTGAGGGTGACGTCGACGGCGCTGGCACGGCCGGCCAGGACTTCATTTACCGCCCGGCCGACGACATCGAACACCATCTGGTGCAGGCCGCGCTGGCTGGTCGAGCCAACGTACATCCCGGGCCGCTTCCGAACGGCTTCCAACCCCTCCAGTACCTGGATGTGGCTAGCGTCGTACGGGTTGTCGGCGTCACTCATTAAGTCCCCCCAATGGTGTCTCCAGCGGAGCCCCCAGCCTAGGCGGATCTAGGGAAAATGCCAGGTCAGACCTTATTCGTCGAGGGCGTGGACGGGCGGGTGGGCGCCTGCTCGGAGGAGGTCGGCCCAGGGATCGCGCGCCGCTGTCGGAGGGCAGCCGGGGGCCTGCGGAGACCGCGCCAGACCCCATTTCCGGCGACCCCGAGGCCTCCGATTCCGATGCGTCACACGCCTGCCCGGAACGCAGTGTCCGGTCGCTTCATCGCTGGACTCCTCTCGGAGCACGTACATGGCCGGCGGGCCGACTGGGGGCTCGCAGCTGGGCAGTTCGTGGAGACTGGGATGGGTCGCTTGAGAGGCCGGTGTTCATCCGTTTCGGTGGTGTGCGTATGAGAGGCTGACGAGCCGTGCAGCGCCGTACGAGGGTGCGTGAGTCGGAAGGCGCGGTTGGCGTTCGCGGCGGTGACCGAGGTCAGTCCCGCTGTGCCTCGCGTGAGGCGGGCTGGCCTGTCCGGCGGGAGGTGCGGCGGGTGATTCGCCTGGTCATCAGCGTGATCGCGGCCCAGGTGATGAGCGACTCGGAGTGCTGGATGAGCCGTTCGTAGTCGCGGGCGTGCCGACGGGCGTGCATGACCCAGGCGATCGACCGTTCGACCACCCAGCGGCGGGGCAGCACGACAAACCCCTTGGCGTCCTTGGGCCGGCTCACCGTCTTGACCGTGAGGTTCAGGTACTTCTTCGCCCAGGTCACGAGCTGTCCGGCGTAGGCCGAGTCGGCCCAGACGATTGTGATCTCCGGGTGCATCAGCCGCAGCCGGAACAGCACTTCCTTGGCCGCGTCGCGGTCGGTGATGTCGGCTGGGGTGACCATCACGAAGAGCGGCAGGCCCTTGGTATCCACGACCAGGTGGCGCTTGCGGCCGTTGATCTTCTTCGCCGCGTCGTAACCGCGCGAGTCCTTGCCCACGGTCTCGGCGGCCTTCACGGACTGCGAGTCGATGATGGTGGCGACCGCCCCGGGCGATCGGCCCATGTCCCGGCGTACGCGCTTGCGGAGCTGGTCACGGATCTGCCCGATCACCCCAGCTGCCGCCCAGCGGGCCATGAAGTTGTAAGCCGTCCGCCAGGGCGGGAAGTCCTACGGCAGGGCCCGCCACTTGCAGCCGGTGTCGACGACGTACCGGATCGCGTCCACGATCTCGCGCCGCGGGTGGCCTTCCGGCCGCCCGCCACGAGGGGTCTCGCAGGCTGGGACGGGCAGGAGCGGTTCGATCAATGCCCACTCGTCGTCGTAAGTGTCCGAGGGGTAGCAGCGGCGCCGGGCCAACGCCCCCTCCTTTCATGGGGGTGGGGGACGGCCGCGAAGCGGTCGGCCCCCACCGGGTCATGCGTCGATGTAGTCGGCGATCACGTCGAGTGTGGACTCGACGGAGTTGAGCTGGGTGTTCAGGTGCCGGATCCACCGGCCCTTGGGTTGGAGTGCTGCGTGCGGGGCGACGACGCCGGTGATGAACCGGCGGATCTCGGTGAGCTTCTCGCGGATGACCGCGACCTCGTAGGTTTGAAGCTCAGTGGGGTCGGAGCAGAACTTGTAGCCGTCCGCTCTCGTCCAGATCAGGGGCGGCCAGCCGTGTTCGGCGATGGTGTCCCGCAGACAGGCCAGGCCTGAGCGGGCCTGGTGAGCAGAAAGCTCGCTCGACCTGACCAACTGGTTGAAGGCCAGGCCAGCCGGCCGCGCCTCGAAGAGGATGAAGCGGACGGTGTCGGCGTGCCGCTGGGCAGCCGGTGACCGGCGCTGTGACGCGCGCGGCATCCCACTACTCGCCTTGCAGAAGGCGGGCCAGCTCGCCGTCGACGTCGACCTTGCCGGTGTCGACGGCCGTCTCGATCCAGTCGAGCGTCGCCCGTACTCGGGCGACGTTCTCGTGAATGATCACCTTCTCGTTGTCGCTGAGCTGCCGGTCCCGCATCCCAGGAACGACCCGTCCAGAGGCCGCGACGAACGAGTGGCAGGCGGTGATCAGGTCCAGGAACTCCACCGATCGGTCGATCCGCTTCACCGCCGGCGCGACCGGACTCGTCCGCTCGAAGTCCTCGCGGGCCTGCCGGCCCCGCTCGACCTGAGCGTGATTGACCTGGTGACGTGCGGTGTCGTCCGACATGGCCCGGTAGGCGACGTCCGGTCGGCGCAGCAGGCCCGTGGTCACCGTCGCGGCGACACTCTCGTCGCGGGTCAGTTCCTCGACTGCCCGGACCCGGTCTTCCTGCCGGACCTGCGCGACGACGGTGGGCCGCTTGAGCAGATCGCCGGTGACGGCCGCGGCGATCTGTTCGTCCTCGACCAGTACGTGGGCCGCGCTGATCCGGTCTTCCTGGCGGACCTGGGCGACCACGGACGGACGTCGCAGCAGGTCACCCGTGATGACCGCGGCGACTTCCTCGTCCCTCGCGAGGGTGTGGATCGCGCTGACCTTCTCCTGAGGCGTGATCGGCCTCTCGACCTGGCGGCCGACCCTCCGCGACGCGTCGTCGGGAGTCCACCGGGCCTTCCCTTCCGGTGGGGTGAGGATCGCGGTGAACCGCTCCTCCTCGTTCGAGATAGCCGCCAGGATTCGGTGGACTGTGAAGGACACGCGGGCCTGCCGGTGCTGTTTGGGCCACCGCGAAGCGACCCAGCGGGCTCCGTTCACTGCCGAGTAGGACAAGCCGATGTCCTCGGCCAAGCGGAACAGCGAGTCCTTGACCGTGAACAACTCCTCGCCCCTGTCCTGCGGGCCCTGCTCTCGCATGGGCTCGATCTCCAAGGCGTAGTCGCCGATCGCGAACTGACCCCGGGTCTGGGCTTCCACGATTTTGCGCAGTTCCGCGACGATCTGCTCGTAACGGTGGGCGCTGACGCTGCCGACCTTGTCGGCACTCTCGATCTTCTCGGGCATGGTTCTCACCACCCTGAACGGGCCGGGGCACGGCCCCTCGGCCGTGACAAGACGCGGCCCGCTGTCGTGACCGAGAGTCGAACTCACCTGCCGAAGATCACAACGGATGACTGGAAAAAACCGGAATCTGACCGAAGGTCCAATTCAGATGCGTTCGTGGACAGGTCACTGTGACCGTTCTCCGAACGATTCGTTCCGCGACCGCCAAGCCCTCATAACGCACCGCCGTGAGCAGAAGGCAGCGTCCGAACGCCGATCCACGCCAGCCACCCAGGGCGTCCCGCACTCGGGGCACGTCACCCGACCCGCCCCGTTCAACTCCGCCATCACCCGGCGCCGCAACCGACGATCCCGCCGCCACGACCTGGCACGACATGCCGTCGAGCAGAACACGGCGTCCGGCCGCGCGGCCGGCCTCAACCGGTCACCGCAGCCTCCGCACACCCGCACTCCGGGCCGCCCGGAACCCTCGGACACCACTACAGGCTAGAGCTCTGGACGCCTCGAAAACCGGGATATGGAACAGGTACTAAGGGTGCGCGGGACGGTGCCGGTCGCGCTCCGGATCGTCGGGGCCGGCATCGGGGAGGGGCCGGGCCTGGACCCTCTGGGAGGGTTCCTGGTGGCCGCCCGAGGCGAGGAGGCGTACCTCGGCGCGGTCGCTGATCTCCGCCCGGATGATGCCCGTCGCGTCGGCGTACACCGGATGACCCCCGGGCCCTGTGGAGAGGGTGCGCTCCACGGTGACGACGTCCCGGGCCGAGCCCGTCCCGTCGGAGAACACCAGCTCGTATCTGAGTGTGCTCATTGGCCCCATTTTACGCCGCATGGGCGGAAGCCTCCGGGTCGACCCTGCCCGCTCCGCCGCGAAACCGCTGGTTAGAGTGGTGAGCGGTTGCGCCGCCGCACCAGGCTCAGGCGCATGACCGGGCCGACTGTCGACCACAGAGTCCCGTACGACCGTCACCCCGAATCCTGCCCTGTCCGGCCCACGGCCGCCTGCCCGGAAACGCCGCATCACATGAGCATCGACGCCGCACTTCGTACCGAAACCGACCACACGGCCCCCGCCGGCCCCGTCGGCACCACCAGCCCCGGTGGCACCGGTTCCGCCGACCCCCGGGGCTCCCGCCGGCCGAGGATCGCGGGGCGGGCTCCCGCCCGGCCCGGCACCGCGGCCGCCTTCCACAGCGTCACCGCCGCGACGGCGGCGCTGCTGGGGCTCGTCGCGATCGGAGCCCTCCTGCACGAGCCGGTACTGATACCGCCGCTGGCCGCCAGCGCCGCCCTCGTGCACTGCGCTCCCACACTTCCCCTGGCCCAGCCCCGCAGCGTGGTCGTCGGCCACCTGCTCGGCGCCGCCGCCGGATACGCGGTCGCGGCAGCGGCGGGCGGCAGCGCCTGGGCGGCGGCCGTCGCCGCCGGCGTCGCCCTCGCGCTGACGACCCTGGCCCGGACCCCGCACTCCCCGGCCTGCGCGACCGCCGTCGTCATCGTGCTCCAGTCGCCCGCACCGGGCCGCTTCGTTCCGCTGCTGCTCGGCGCCACGGTCCTGCTCGTCCTGACCGCGTTCACCGCGTCCCGCATCCGCCGGGGCGCACCGAGGTATCCCGCCTACTGGTGGTGAGCGGCCCACCCCCTGACGCACCCCTGACGCACCTCCGGCCCCGCCTCCTGACCCACCCTCAGGCCGCTTCGGGGCCGTTGTCAGTGGGCGGGGATAGGTTCGTTCCTGTCGCGCCGCTCCGGCGTGAACATCCCCTTTGACGTGCATGGGAGAGGTGTCTTGACGGACTGGGAGACGTCGAGCGTGGCGCGGGTGGTACCGCCCGCACGACCGCGGAAGCTCGCCAAGGTGCCGTTCGTCGAGCTGGCCGACGGGCGGTTGCAGGGTGTCGTGTCCAGCGGGTCCGACATAGGGCGCGTGTACGTGTCCTCGATCGCGGCCGGGACGTACGCGTTCGCGTGCAGCACCAACAACAACCGCCCCTGCGGCGGCGCGCGCGGCACGTTCTGCAACCACATCCGCGCGCTCGTCGGCGAAGCCGTCCTGCAGTACGGGGCCGAGCGCGTCGCCCGCTACCTGAAGGCCGGGACACCGGGCGAGGTGACGCCCGACGCCCCCGCGCTCGTCGCGGTGATGACCGCGGCGCGGCCCGCCCAGGGCGACAGCTCGGCGGCCGCCCCGGTGTTCAGCCGGTTCCTGCGGCACCTGGCCTACCTCGAACGGAAGCCGGTGACCGTTCCGTTGCCCGAGATGCAGTGGTTCCCGCCGACGAGGGCGGTGGCCTGATGCGTACGGATCTGCTCGCCGATCCCGTGGACGGGCTCGACGAGGCACTCACGGCCGTGGACGCCTTCGACCGGGTGCTCGTCGCCGGACTGCTCCGACCGCAGCCCGCGCAGGCCGACGGCCTCACCGCGCTGACGGACGCCGTCGCCGGGACGCCCCTGGCCGCACGCGTCGCCGAGGCCGCCGAGAAGACGGCCGCCGGCGCGGCGAGCGAGGAGCACTTCGTCGCCCTCGCCGCCGCCCGCACCGCCCTCCTGGGCTCCGTGCACGACGCGCTCGCCGTCCGCGTCGGGGACGTCACGGGCCGCCCCCGCGCCGAGGCGACCGCGCAGCCCGGCGGAGGCGAGGAACCCGCCGCGAACGTCCTGGCGGCCGCCCGCGCCTGGCTGTGCGACCTCGCCCGCGCCGGCTGGCAGGGCATCGACCACGAACTGGTCGCCGGTGCCGCACCCGTGGTCTCCGCGATGCTGCCCGACCCGCTGCTGCGGCGCCAGGCCACCCTGCTCGACGGCTTCTCGGCCGAACTCGCCGCCTCCTGCCCAGGGGCCACCCTGGAGCGCGTCCCGGTGCGCCGCTGGGCCGACCTCTGGTCCCGCGCGCTGCTGCTCACCCTGCCGGGCGCCGGGCGCGCCCCCTCGACGACCACCGTGACCGGCCGTCTGCTGCCGCTCGGCGTCGACGTACAGGAGCACGCGACCGCCGTGCAGGCCCAGGTCCACGCGGTGTTGGAACCCGCCGACGGTACGACACCGCGGCTCGTTCGGGCCACGGTGTCCGCGCCCAAGCCGGACACCGTCGTCGGCGCCGGACTCTGGCAGCTGCTCCGGCCGCGGATGTCGCTCCTGGCCGCCGTGAGCGAGGGCCGCTCCATGGAGCTCGACGCCATGCCCGTCACCGTCGAGGGCGACCTCGTCTGGGACGACGAGCGGGCCCGCGCGGGAGAGCCCGCCGACCCGTTCGCCACCGCCCGCGTGATCCTGGCCACCGCCCGCGACCCGCTGACCGCCCCGCTGGACCGCCACCCCGTACGGATCGCCGTGCCCGTCCTCGTCGAGGGGTACGCGGTGGAGCGCGAGGACGACGGACCGATCGCGTTCGCGCTCGCCGGGCACCGGCTGGCCGTCGACACCGACCGCATTCCCGCGGCCGGCCCGCTCACGCCGGAGACGGTCGCCGCGTCCGGCGCGTGCGTCGGGCTGCTCCGCTGGGACGCCGGGGCCTTCGTGCTCCAGCCCCTCGCCGTCGAGACGACCGTGCGGAAGAAGACCGTCGCCGTCCACGCGGGAGCGTGGGCCGGAGGCACCACCGACAAGGTGGGCGTCCGGGCGGAGAAGGCGGCCACGGACTCCGTCGCCGTCCTGCGCGAACGAGCCGGAAGGCTCCTGCGTAAATGACCGACCGCACCGACCGCACCGACCGCACCGACATAGTCGACCCCGACGACAACCGTCGCCAGGTCCTCTACTGGCGCCTTCTCGCCCGGCTCTTCGACCACGAGGAGCAGCCCGCCCTGGAGTCCGCGAGCCTCGCCGTCGTCGAGGACATCGGCCTTCCTTCGGCGCTCCTCGACCCAAACGCGTCCGTCGACTCCGTCGTCCAGCGCCACCCGGAGCTGGCCGACGAGTTCGACGGTCTGATGACCCCGGAGGCCGAGCCCGACGACGCCCGCGACCGGGCCGCCGAGGTGCGGCGCGCCGCACTCGCGTCGAAGGTGCTGCTCAATGTCTTCTCCACCGGCTCCGGCTCCGGCACCGTCTCCGCGGGCCGGCTGGCCCGCTGGCAGTCGGACGCCGGCTGGCTGGAGCGCGCGCTCGGTTGCCCGCCCGGCGGGCTGCGCGGCGGACGGGCGCCCGGCGCGGGACTCACCGGCGGCGGGCTCGGAGCCGAACTCGGCGACATCGAGGCCGATCTGGTCCAGCGCATGCACCTGCGCGAGGTGCTGGCCGATCCCGCCCTGGCGGCCAAGCTCACCCCGAGCATGTCCCTGATCGAGCAGCTCCTGCGCGACAAGGGCAATCTCTCCGGCATCGCCCTGGCCAACGCCAAGTCCCTCATCAGGCGTTACGTCGACGAGGTCGCCGAGGTGCTGCGGACGCAGGTGGAGAAGGCGACCGTCGGCGAACTGGACCGCTCGGTCCCACCCAAGCGGGTCTTCCGTAACCTCGACATCGACCGCACCATCTGGAAGAACCTCACCAACTGGAGCCCGGAGGAGGAGCGGCTCTACGTCGACCGCCTCTACTACCGGCACACCGTCCGCAGGACCACGCCGCAGCGGCTGATCGTCGTCGTGGACCAGTCCGGCTCCATGGTCGACTCGATGGTCAACTGCACCATCCTGGCCTCGATCTTCGCCGGCCTGCCCAAGGTGGACGTCCACCTCATCGCGTACGACACCCGAGCGATCGACCTCACCCCCTGGGTGCACGACCCCTTCGACGTGCTGCTCCGCACCCATCTCGGCGGCGGCAACGACGGGCCGATCGCCATGGCCATGGCCCGTCCGAAGATCGCCGAGCCCAAGAACACCGTCATGGTGTGGATCTCCGACTTCTACGAGTTCGACCGCTCGCAGCCCCTCTTCGAGGGCATCGAAGCGGTCCACAGGTCCGGCGTGCGGTTCATCCCCGTCGGCTCCGTGACCAGCTCCGGACGCCAGGAGGTCAACCCCTGGTTCCGCGAGCGGTTCAAGGCGCTCGGCACCCCTGTGGTCTCCGGCCACATCAACAAGCTCGTCCACGAACTCAAGACCTTCCTCACCTGAGAGGCCCTTCGCATGTCCGACCTGCTCCGCGCTCCCGCCGAGATCAAGTACGCCGAGGAACTCGACTGGCTGGAATCGATCGACGACAACCCCAAGCCGTTCTCCTGGCGCCTGTCCCCGAAGATGGTCCGCCTCTTCGTCCTCGGCTCCGAGCGCGCCGACGGCCTCGACCGGGAGGTGTCGCAGAAGTGGTTCGGCGACCGCTCCATCGTCGAGCGCTCCATCGTCACCCTCGCCTCCGACCGCGGCCTGCTGCTGATCGGCGACCCCGGCACCGGCAAGAGCTGGCTCGCCGAGCTCCTCTCGGCCGCGATCAGCCGTAACTCCACGCTCGTGGTGCAGGGCACCGCGGGCACCACCGAGGACCACATCAAGTACTCCTGGAACGTGTCCATGGTCATCGCCAAGGGGCAGTCGCGGGAGTCGATGATCCCCTCGCCGATCATGACCGCGATGGAGACCGGCGCCATCGGCCGCTTCGAGGAACTGACGCGTTCCACCAGCGACGTCCAGGACGCGCTCATCTCGATCCTCTCCGAGAAGTACGTCTCCGTCCCCGAGCTGGAGAGCGACGGCGGCGGCGACAACATCGTCTTCGCCAAGCCCGGCTTCTCGATCATCGCCACCGCCAACAGCCGCGACCGGGGCGTCAACGACCTGTCCTCCGCGCTCAAGCGCCGCTTCAACTTCGTCCGCATCCCGGTCGTGACGAACAAGAAGAGCGAGGCCGAGATCGTCCGCTTCCGCACCGAGGAGCTGCTGCGCCGCCACCAGATCGACCTGGACGTGCCGCCCACCCTCCTCGACGTCCTCCTCCAGAGCTTCGCCGATCTCCGCGCATCCTCCGCCGCGGCCGGCAGCGACGACGAGAAGCTGGAGTCCGCGCTGTCCACCGCCGAACAGATCGGTGTGCTGGAGGACGCCGTCCTCCACAGCAACTTCTTCGGTGAGCGCGCCCTGACCGCCCGTACCCTCGCCGCCTCGCTCGTCGGCTCCCTCGCCCGCCGCGAGCCCGAGGACCTGGCCATCCTCAACAAGTACCTGCACGGCGTCGTCGAGCCGCGCGGCAAGGAAGAGGGCGGCTCCTGGCCCGAGTTCCTGGAGGGCGGCCGCGACGCGATCGCCAAGCTCGCATGAGCGCGGCCCCCGAGCTCCACGAGACCGGCGGAGACCGCGCCGCCGCCGCGACGTCCTTCGCCGCGCTCCGAGGGCAACTCCACGAAGCGGCAGCGGAGTTCTCCGGTGGCGCGGACGCCCTGGAAGGCATCCTCCTCGGCATGGTCGACGACGTCGACCGGGCGGCGGGCGAACCGCTGGAGATCTTTCCCGTCTGCCACCACTCGCCCGCTTCGGCGCTCGCCATGGCCCGCCGGCTGCGCGAGAAGCAGCCGAAGGTCGTGTACCTGGAGCTGTGCGAGGACATGACGCCGCTCCTGACCGAGCTGCGCAACTGCCGACTGCCGGTCGCCGTCCAGGCGTTCGCCAGCGACATCGACGGCTTTCCGCCCGACTGGGCCCCGCTTTCCGTCGTCGCGCCGATCACCGAGGCCTCCGCCGAGTACCAGGCCATCGCGTACGCCCTCGACACCCCCGGCGTGGAACTGGTCCTCGTCGACCGCTCCTCCGACCACGTCTTCCAGTGGGACACCCGGGAGGCCCCGGGGACGAAGCCCGCGGAGACCGGGACCGAGCCCGAGGGGGCGCTCCACGGCGAGGCCGTCGGCGTCGAGATCGGCGACCTGCGGCCGCGCTTCGCCGAGCTGGAGGAGCACCTGCTCCGGCACGGCAAGGTCCGCCACTGGTCGGAGTGGTGGCACCAGTACGTCGAGGTCCCGCTCGGCGACAGCGACCACGACACCTACCGCCAGGTCATGTTCCTCATCGGCAGCCTGTTCCGGCGGCTCGCCCCCGGCGACGGGGACCGCGTGCGCGTCGACGAGGACCGCGAGCGGTACATGTGGACCCGGATGCGCGAGCACCTGGCAGCGACGGGCACCGATCCGGCGGACTGCCTGTACGTCTGCGGCGCCTTCCACGCGGCGAGCCGTGTCGACGAGTTCGGCGTCGACGGCACCACAGGCACGGACGGCACGGACGGCACGGACGGCTTCACGATCTCCCCGCGGACCGCCACCACCTGGCAGTACGGACTGATCCCGTCCAGCCACACCGCTATCGAGGCCCAGTTCGGCCTCGCCTCCGGATCGGTGTCGATCGCCGCGACGCAGTGGGCGAAGAACCTCAAGCGCACCCGGGTGAAGCCGTACCGCCTGGAAGGCCAGGCCGGCGCGAAGAAGGCGAGCCCGGCGAAGACGGCCGTGAAGGCGGCCCCGCCCGCCGCCCCCGTCGTGCCCGTCGGCGCGGAGGACCGGCTCTCCGGCTTCCTGCGCAGGCCGCCGGTCGTCGACACCCTGGACGAGGCCGAACTGCTCGGCTGGTCGGTGGACATCGTCCGCGCGGCCCGCCGCAGCGGCTACCTCGCCTCGACCGCCGACGCGATCGCCGTCTTCGAGACCTCGATCCTGCTGGCCGGGATGCGGGACCGGGCCAAGCCGACGCCGTACGACTTCCAGGACGCGGCCGTCACCTGCATCGAGAAGGACTCCGTACCCGGGCGCCGGGACGTGCGCCGCCTCGTCGAGATCATGATGGGCGGCGACCGGATCGGCCAGGTCGGCTACGACGCGCTGCCGCCCCTCGCGCGCGACGTGCACGACCGGCTGGCACCGCTGGAGCTGAACCTCCAGCAGCGCGGCGTGCGGCGCGCCCTCCTCGACATGGCGTCCGAGCCGGACCTGCGGGCCTGCTCCGACGTCCTGTGGATGCTGCGCCGCCTCATGCCGCCGGGCGCCGCCCGTACCGTCATGGGCGAGCGGCGGCTCGGCGAGCGGTCGATCCAGGAGTCCTGGGACCTGGCCCTCGGCACCCACCAGCGGGCGCTCATCGAGCTCGGATACGAGGGCGTGAGCCTCGAACAGGTCCTGGAACAGCGCCTGCGGCGCACCGCGTACGGGCCGCAGGCCACGACCGCGCAGGTCCTCGCGGCGGTCGAGGACGCGACGCTGTACCTCGGCGGCCGGCGCCTCGCCGACGAGCTGGGAACCCGCGCCCTGGAGGTCCTGGCGGCCGAGCGCACGGTGGACGGGGCGCCGGAGGTGCTCCGCCGGGTGCGCGGCCTCCTCGCGTACTACCGGACGAGCGAGCCGGTGCTGCCGCCGTGGATCGAGTCGTTCGTCAGAACCGGCTACGCCCACTACTGCACGCTGCTGCCGACCGCCTTCCGGGACGAGGACGCGACGGTCGGGCAGGTGGCCGCGATGCTGGGCTTCCTGTTCAGCATGGAGGGCCTTGCCCTGTCCCTGGGCTGCGACCGGACGCAGCTCGAACTGTCGGTCGCGCAGTCGCACCCGCGGGACCCGGCGAAGACGGCACTGCTGTGGGCGGCGCAGGTCCAGCTCGGCACGCTCTCCGGGGGCGAACTGCGGGCACGCTGCGACGAACTCCTCGGCAACCCGCTGGTGGTGCCCTCCTACCCGCGCTACCTCAGCGGCTTCGTCCACGCGCTCGAACCGGTGCCGGGACTCGCGGACGTCGTGGTGGAGGCCGTCTCGAACGCCTTCGGGAGGCTGCCGGACGCCGTCCTGCTCCCGTGGCTGCCGGTCCTCATCACCACCCTCCGGTCGAACGCGGCGGAGCTGGCCCCGCTGCTCATCCGCGAGGCGGGGCGCGTCTTCCCGGCGCGGCTCGCCGCTCTGGACGCCTGGGTCCCGCCGTGGCGACAGCAACCGGCCGCGTCCCCGGCTGCCCGCGCCCGCCCGCACGCCGCGGCCCCACGGGGCGCGACGCTGCTGCCCGCACACCCGGAGACCTGCGACGCGCTCGCGGAGCTCCTGGGCTGCGCGGACGGCTGGGCCCCGCCGGACACGGCCCCGCGCCGGCCGTCCCTGACGGACCTTCACTCGGACACGGCACAAGCGGTGGCGGCCCTCCTCACGGCCTCATGAGTCGGCGGCCGCGCGCCGTACTCCTCGTGGCCTCCCGTAGGTTGGCGGCATGTCCACAGACATCGTCGAGTACGAACTGACCGTGCCGTGGGAGGGCTTCCTCGCCGCACCGGCGGCGGGCGGTGGCGGTGCGGGCGTCCTGGTGCTGGCGGGGTCGAGCGGCCGGATCGAACGAGAGCGGTGCCGGCTCTTCGCCCGGGCGGGTGTCACCGCGGCGTCGATCCGATGGTTCGGCGGGCCCGGACAGCCCCCGGGCATCTGTGAGGTTCCCCTGGAGACCTTCGTCGCCGCGACCGGACTGCTGCGCGAGCGCGGCGCCGAGAGGGTCAGTGTCCTCGGCGTTTCCAAGAGCGCCGAGGCGGCGCTTGCGCTGTCCACGCGTTCGGACTGCGCCGACGCCGTGATCGCGCTCGCGCCGTCGTCGGTCGTCTGGTGCGACGTCGGTCCGGGGGGCGACGGCAGGGAAGCCCCGTATCGCTCCAGCTGGACCTGGCAGGGCCGGGCCCTGCCCTTCGTCCCGTACGCCGACGGCTGGACGCCGACCGAGCCGGAGGGCGCGCCGGTCTCGGTGTTCGGCTGGTACGAGAGCAGCCTCAGCGCGTACGCGGACCGGCTGCCCTCCGCGGCCATCGAAGTGGAGAAGTCGTCGGCCGATCTGGTCCTCGTCGCGGGCGGTGCGGACCGGATGTGGCCCTCCCTGCGCTTCGCCCGCGAGCTCGCCGGCGGCAGGCCTCGGGACGGTGCTGATCACCCGCCCCGACGCCGGCCACCGCACCGTCTTCCCGGACGAGGTGGCACCGCCGCCGTCGACCCGGTTCGTCCACGGCGGCGGCGCGGACGCCGACGCCCGGCTGGGCAGGGCCGCCTGGCCGCACGTGCTGGCCGCCGTCCGCGGCGGCGGAGCGCACGGTCCGCTCCTCCCTTCAGGAAGCCCCGGGCGGGCGCCGTGAGATCACGCGGGATCCGGTACGGGTCTCAGCCGGTCCACCTCGGGGTCGTACGCGATCGGGTCGTGCGGCTCCTGGAAGTGCACCGCGAGCCGGGTCCCGGCGCGATAGGCGTCGAGCCCCGCCCGGCAGTACGCGACCACCGGATCGGGCAGTGCGTCGAGCGGGAACCAGCGCATGGCGTCGCACACGTGCGGCTCCCGCACGTGCGGGTTGCCCCGCCAGCGGCGGACCTCGAAGAAGTACCCCACCCGCGCGCCGCCGCCCGGGGACCGGTGGTGGACGGTGACGGCGGCACGGGCGTCGGCGGGGTCGACGACGACCCCCGTCTCCTCCAAAGTCTCGCGTACGAGCGCCGTGACGACGTCCTCATGGGCCCCGTCGAGGTGCCCGGACGGCAGATGCCACAGGCCCGCCGCGTAGACCGTGCCTGCGCGGCGCGACAGCAGCACTTCCGGCCCGGTGTCGCCGTCGCGGCGCAGGATCAGGTGCACGTCCAGCGGCTCGGTGTGCCGCGGACCGGCGCTCATGCTCCACCGCCCGGGGCGTCCCAGCCGAGTTCGGTGCAGGTCCGGCCCGCGCGGATGCCGTCGATCGCGGACTCCTGCTCGCGGTGGCCGGCCAGGAAGTGGTGTTCCAGGGGCGCGTACGCCGAGTCCGGATGGCGCAGGCCGAGCAGCACCCGGCCGTCGCGCTCGAGGTACAGGTGGGAGCCGATGACGTTCTTGACCGCACCGGCCCCGCTGACCGCACCGGCCCCGTGGACCGCACCCACCCCGGTGACCGAACCGGCCCCGTTGACCGCGGTGGCCTTTCGACGCGACCTCTTCATGACGCCACCTGCCCGTCCGTGCGGGGTGCGGCGTCCGACGGCCCGCCCTGGGAGGGGACGGCCGGGCGGACGAACTGGCGGGCCTGGAGTTCGTACGCCTCACGGAAGGCGCCCGTGCCCGTGGCGGGGGCCATGAGGTCCTCGAAGGTCCCGGCCTCCACTACCCGGCCCTCCTCCATCACGTAGATGAGGTCCGCGTGCGCCACGCTGTGCAGACGGTGGGTGATGAGGACCGTGGTCTGGCCGGTACCGGCCAGGCGGTGGATCTGGTCGAAGACCCGCTGCTCGGCCGCCGGGTCGAGCGCGCTGGTCGGCTCGTCCACGATCAGTACCCGGCCTTCCCGGTAGCGCGCCCGGGCGAGGCCGATCTTCTGCCACTGACCGCCGGAGATCTCCTGGCCGCCGCGGTAGCCGCGCGCGAGGAGCGTGTCCAGGCCGTGGGGGAGTTCCTTGACGACGTCGTCCGCGCCCGCGTACGCCGCGGCCTCGCCGATCGTGGCGTCGTCGACCGGGCCGCCCGGCCTGCCGATGCCGATGTTGACGCGGGCGGTGAAGGGCCAGCGGTGGAAGTTCTGCGCGACCATCGCTACACGGTCGAAGACCTGCGCCCGGCTCGCCCGGGCCGTGTCGACCCCGCCCCACATGACCCGGCCCTCGTCCGGGAGATAGAGCCCGCAGAGCAGCCGGGTGACGGTGGTCTTGCCCGAACCGTTCCTGCCGACGAACGCGACCGTCCTGCCCCGGGGGATGACCAGGTCGACCTCGCGCAGGGACGGCTTCTCCGCCCCCGGGTAGGTGAAGGTGACCTTCTCGAACCGGATCTCCTCGACGTCCTCGGGCAGGTCCACCCCGTCGACGGGAATCCGACGCCGGACCGCCTCCTCGCACAGGGTCTCCAGGTCGGCGACGAAGAGCGACTCCTCCTGGACGTCCGTGATCCGCAGCACCAGGTCGGTGATGCTCGCCGAGCCCGTACGGATGGCGAGGACGGCCGTGCCGCCGACGGCGAGCGCCATGTGCCCGTCCCACAGGAGCAGTCCGAGCACGGCGTACGTACCGACCGTGGCGAGTCCGCGCGCCGCGTCCGCCGTGAGGCCCGTACGGGCACCGATCCACGCCAGCCGGGTCTGCTCCCGCTCACTCGTCTCGGCCATGCCCCGGAAGTGTTCGAGCAGGAACGGACCGACGTCGTGGACCCGGACCTCACCCGCCGCCTGCTGGTCGATCAGCAGCCGGCTGATCAGCTGCGCGGCCCGCGCGTGCTGCACGAACCGGTGCCAGCTCACGTACCGCGCCCGCGCCATCGTCAGCGAACTCCACGCGCTCGGCAACGCCATGGCGATCAGCAGGGGCAGCAGCAGAGGGTGCAGGACGGTGAGGACCCCCGCGGCGGCGACGAGCGAGATCGCCGAGGTGACCACGGCCGTGCAGTACCCGACCATCCGGCGTGCCGAGTCCGCACCCCACTGGGCGGAGTCCATCAGCTTGTGGAAGGCGTCGTCCTCGATGGCCTCCAGCTCGACCCGGGCCACCAGGCCCAAGTACCGTTCCGTGGAGACCCGTTGCACCTTGGGCTCCAGGATCCCGGTCGCCGCCGCCGAGGCGGACTTCCCGGCGGAGCCGATCACCGCGAGGACGGCGACGACGACGAGGGAGGGCAGGGCCGAGCCCAGTCGTTCGACGGTGCTGCCCTGGGCGAGGAGCTCGACCAGGATCGCGTTCACGGCGATCAGCGACACCGCCTGGGTGACGCCCCGCCCGAACTCGCTCACCGCGACCGTGTACAGCGCCCGGCGATCGGCCTCGTGGGCCAGCCGCACGGCGATCCCGACCTGCCGGGGGAGCGAGAGCGCCATGGCGCGCAGGCTCAGCTTCAGCCACACGCCGTGGTGCCGGCCCCAGCCGAAGTCGTACGCGAGCTCTCCTCCGAACAGCAGCTGCTCGGAGGCGGAGGGACCGCCGTCGGCGGTGTCCGTATCGGGTGGGGTGGGTGTCGTCGGCGGGGTGGGGGAGGGATGCATGGTGTCCTCCGTCGCTGAGCCGTCCGGGTGTCGTCCGGATGTCGTCGAGCTCAACGAGACGGCGCCGATTTCGAACACACGTCCTTCGGACGCGTCGCGATCCGCATGACAGAGCGAAACCCGAGGGTGCCGGATACACCGACCCTTGCCGGAGGAGGGCCGTGCCCCGGGACCCGGATGGCCGAAACGCCGAGGGCGGGCCCGCTCGCGCGCCCGCCCCCGTAACCCTGTCCGCTCGCGGTTCAGCGGCCTCCGGCGGCCGCTTCCGTGGCGCCCTTCGGTGCCCGGCCGAGCGCCCGGACGGCCGGGACGCCGAGCATGACGCCGAGGAGCACGACACCCGTCACCGCGGAGAAGAGCAGGACGCGGTCGGCGCCGAAGGACTCCGCCGCCGGGCCGGCGAGCGCGCGGCCCAGGGGGATGACCATGATGGATCCGGCGATGTCGTAGGCGGAGACGCGGCTGAGGACGGCCAGGGGGATGTGGGACTGCACGCTGGTCGCCCACATCACGCCCCAGAAGGCGAAGCCGCAGCCGGCCACCACACCGGTGACCGCCGTGAGCGTGAACGACCAACCCAGCGCGGGAGCCAAGGGGTTGAGCGAGAAGAAGAGCATGGCCAGGGCTCCCGCGACGAGCGGGCGCCGGGGCTTGACGCGCATGCCGAGCAGACCGCCGACGATCGTGCCGGCCCCGTCGGCGGAGGCGATCCAGCCGTATCCGCTCGCCCCGTGCTGCTCGGTGAGCAGCGCCGCGCCCAGCGGCAGCGCCGGGCCGAAGACGAACAGCCCGTAGACCGCCCAGACGGCGATGACGCCCCAGAGCCAGGAGCGGGACCGGAACTCGTGCCACCCCGTGGCCAGTCGCTGCCACAGCGGGTCGGCGCTGTCGTCCTTGGCGGTACTCAGCCTCCGCAGCGGCGCGAGGCCGAGCGCGCTGAGCGCGTAGGCCGCCGCGATGACCAGGAAGGACCCGGCGACGTCCCAGTGGGCGACGAGGAGGCCGGCAAGACCGGGGCCGAGGAGGGTGCAGATCGCCTCGGATATCCGCAGCAGCGCGTTGGCCCGCTGGATGTCCTCGGCGACCTGGGGGACCATGCCGGCCAGACCGGGCTGGAACATTGCGGTCGCGGCGCCGCTCAGCGCGAGAAGGGCCATGACGTGCCAGAGCCGCACCCCGCCCGCGGCGAGCAGCGCCGCGAGCGCGAGCATCGCCACGAGGCGCACCACGTCGGCGCCGACCATCATCACCTGCGGGGTGAACCGGTCGGCGAGGACTCCGCCGACGAGGACCAGCAGGACGATCGGCGCCATCCACGCGGCCAGCGCGTAACCGACGCCACTGGCCCCGTAGCCCGCGCCGAGGACGGCGGTCGTGAGCGACACCATCAGCATGCCGTCGGCGAGCAGCGACGCGCTGCGGGCCGTGAAGAACAGCCGGAAGCGGTTCGACCGCCACGGGCTGGGAAGCGGGTCCGGCTTCTGCCGGACGGTCACGTCATCGGTATCCGTCGTCATGTCACATCGGCCGGTCCCGGCCGGTCCCTTCCGAGAGAATCTGCTGCCGGAGCCAGGCGCCGTCGCGGTCGGCCTCCACCGGCGGGTCCTGGACGATCACGTACCGCCGGGGCGCCAGAAGTCCGGGACGTCCCGGGAGGGCGTCCATGAACGCGGCGTGGGCGCTCGCCGGTGTCAGCGGGGCGACCCCGGAGGCGAGGTAGGCCGTGAGGCCGGGACCTGCGTCCCCCTCCGGCGATCCGTCGTCGTGCCGGGTGTCCGTCGTGACGTGTACGGGTACGCCGTCGAGGGCCCGGCTCAGGGCCTCCGCCACGGCGAGCGGCGAGACCCAGGAACCGTCCACGCGCTGCCAGTCCGCGCCGCGCTCGACCGGCCTGACCCCCGTGACCTCGGTGAGCGCGGTCAGCGGTACGTCGGCGGTGGCGGCCGCCTCCAGGAGGCGCACCAGACCGACGAGGAAGCCCTCCGCCTGGTCCCGGGTGAACAGCGCCGGGTCCGCCCACACGCCGAGGCGCAGCAGCGGATCCGTCTCGTGGACGAAGGTCAGGACGCGGGTCGGCAGCACCTGATCCGTTCCCCAACTGAGCTCCAGCTCCGGCCCGACGGCGACTCCGTCACCGGGGGGAGACGGGGAGTGGGCGGACGGGAGCGTGGAGGGCAGCGCGGTGGGAAGCGTGCTCACGTCGTTGAAGGCGACGTCCCGCGCGAACCGGCTGCCCCGCTCGAAGGTCGTCCTCCCGATCATCTCCCACAGGCTCACCGCGTCGAACCGGCTGTGCCGGTAGGCGTTGAGCGCGGCGCCCCAGGCCTTGCCGAGGAGGACGTCGAAGGAGGGGACCCGGACGTCGAGGGAGAGCAGGGCGTCCTGGGAGAGGGTGTTCACCGAGCGCGCCAGGCGGGGCTCGTAGCGGTTGGAGGTCGGGACGGCGGCCACACAGGTGGGCTGGCCCGTACGGTGGGCGAGCAGCGCGCACCAGGCCGTGAGCAGTACCGTCGACGGCAGGCCGCCGGTGCGCTTCGCCACCAGGGCGAGGGCGCGGGCGCCGCGACGTGACCGCAGGGTGAGCTGGGGCGCGCGGACCTCGGTGCCCTCGGCGCCCGGTTCGGCGAACATGGCCTGCGGTCCGTTACGGATGATCCGCTCCCAATACCTCAGTGACGCAGCCGACTTGCGGAGCCCGGTCGGGGTCGCCTCCTCGGCGGCGAGGTCGAGGGGGGTGAGAGCGGTCAGCGGGGGGAGCTCCTCGCCGGACAGCAGGGCGAGCCACTCCTCCTTGAGGACGGCGAGCGCGCTGATGTCGGCGACGGCGTGGCTGGCCGCGAGCGCGACGAACGACGGCGCGCCGTCGAGAGCGATCAGGGAGACCCGGAGAGGGAAGTCCCGGTCCAGATGGAACCGGCCCTCTCGGGCCTCACGGGCCAACGACTCCGCGTACAGCGCCGGTTCGTCGGGGAGTACGTCGTGGTCGAGGACGGTGACCGTGAACGTCCCGGCCCCGGCGACGACCTGCTCGCGCGGGGCAGTGCCCGGGGGGTGGGGGAACGTCGTACGCAGTGCCTCGTGCCGCACGGCAAGGGCGCGCAGGGCGTCGACGGCCGCTTGCATCCGGGTACCGGCGGGGGCCGGCCACACATCGTGGATGTTGATGAGCGCCGGCTCGTCCCGCAGGATGCACCGGATCATGTTGGCCTGCCCCATCGTGACCGGCCCGCGGCGCTCCTCGCCACCCGCGTACGCGACGGTCACGGTGTCGACGCGGGCGTGCTCCAGCCGCGAGGAGTCTCGCTCGGTCACCATGCGATGCCTTTCTGGTACTTCGCGGAGCGGGTCAGCGGACTCCACGCGTCGATGAAGAGGGCGAACTCCTCCATGTCGGCGCGGGCCTCGTCGAGGAGTCGCTCGCGCTCGGCGGCGAGGACGTCGGCGGCCTCGGCGTAGCGGCCGCCGAGCTTGCGGTACGAGCGGTCGACGACGTCGAGCCGCTCCGCGCTCCCGACGGGGTCCAGACGGGTGCTGTCCCTGACGAACCCGGCGACGACGGACGCGCGGACAAGGCCCTCGGGGTCGAGCAACTCCGCCCCGGCGGCGGACATCCGGGCGTATACGGCGTTGAAGTACGGCGAGGACAGGAAGAACTTCGCGAGGCGCCTCTGGTAGGCGAGGAAACCCGTGTCGGAACGGCGCTCCGCCGTATGGAAGTTGATGATGTGGCGGTTGTGCAGGACACCGGGCAGCTGGGCGTCCTGGACCACGTGGATGAGGAAGTAGTCGCTGCCGACGGTGTCGGTGGCGGGAGGCAGCGGCACACGGCCGTAGACCTCACGGACGAAGCCGATGTTGCACATGTCCACGCGCGTGGGGCTGACGCTGGTGAGCGTCGTGCGGTCCCCGGTGAAGGGGGCGGTCCCGGCGCCGCGGAACGACTCGTCGATGAGGTGCCTGCGCCAGATCTCCGGGCAGTCGTCGGGGACCGAGAGGCCGACGACGTCCTCGTAGACGGCCGGATCGAGGCGGCGGATCTCCGCGACGTCCACGGACATCTCGCCGATGAACGAGCCGCCGACCATCGCCACCGGCCGCTCCGCGCAGTCAGGATCGAGCCTGCTCCGCGACACGAGCCCGGCCACGTCTGCGGCCCGCCGCCCGAGGGACGTCAGCTCGTGGTGGATCGGGAAGACGGGTTCGCCGTCCGGGTCCGTGGACCGGTACTGGTAGCGGCTGTCGGAGTCCCGGCGGTGGACCGACGCGCAGCCCAGGGCCTCCGCGATCAGGAAGGCGCGGTTGGTGCAGGCACCGTAGGACACGCGGGTCGGCAGCATGAGGTCGAGCACGCGGTCGGGCGCGGCGACGCCGGAGCGGGCGATCACCTCCCGCAGGAAGGTCCGCTGCTGGTGCTCGTCGAGGTGGTGGACGACCACGCCGGGAGCCGCGGGCAGGGCGCCCACCGTCTCCCGGTGCGAGGCGAGCACGGGAGCCTCGGAGGAGTCCAGGATCAGGAGGTGGACCTCGACGCCGAACCGGCGGGCGCCGTAGGCGGCTTCCTCGGCGACGGCCCCGATGGTCTCGGCGCAGGCCCGGTTGGTGGGGAGGGTCAGACAGACACGGCGCACGACGACGGTTCTCCGCTCTGACCGTCCGCTGCCGTCTCGTGCCACGAGGTGAGCCCGAGGAGACGGCTGCCGAGCTCGGTCAGCTCGGCCGTCGGGTAGCGCTTGGACTCGTGCAGCACCGGATCGCCGACGAGGGTGCGGTTCCAGCGCGGGGTGCGCAGGTGCCGCCAGGACTCGACGCGTGAGCGCCGCAGCCTCTCGTGTTCCTCGAGCGCCGGCATCATCGACAGGTACTGGACCGCACGCACCCCGTTCTCGGAGGCGTTGCGGGCCACGCCGTGGGCGAGGAGGCCGTTCCAGATCAGCAGGTCGCCGGGGTGGAGTTCGGGCCGTACGACGGGGAACTCGCTCCGGTCCACGTCGGGACGGAGTGGGTCCCGGTCGGCCGGCTCCCCGATCTTCCACTCCTCGAACCGCCGGAACAGCTCGGGGCCGCACTGGAATCCGCCGGTCTCGGGGCGTGTGTCGTTGAGCGCGATGATCCCCTGCACCCGCTGCGGCGGGACGCCGAGCGTGGTGTCGATGTCCCAGTGCAGCTCGATGTCGAAGCCCCGGTCCGTGGGCTCGATCAGGGCGCGGTCACGGTTCCGGACGTTGGGCGGGTTGAGGTTGAGCCGGTCGAGGGTGACCCACAGCTCCTCGCAGTCCCACACGTCGACGAAGGCGTCGTACACGCGCTGGGACTGACGGCTGTTCCAGAGCAGTTGGTGGTGGTACGCCTCGACGAACCCGTAGACGTGCAGCTGCTGGTCCAGCTCGGAGCGGAACGGCCGGTCCTCGTACCAGCTGTCCGGCCGGTCGGGGTCAAGACCCTGGAAGTCCCAGGTGAAGTCGAGGAGTCGCCCGGCCTCCGCCGCCGGCACGGCCTCCCGGACGACGACGTATCCGTACGTCTGCCAATGGGTGAAGTCCTCCTCGGACAGCACCCGCAGGGGCCGTGACTTCTTCAGCTCCCGCAGGGTGGTCTGCGCCAGATAGGACTCGCCGTCCGCGCTGAAGTACGGAAGGTCCGACGCCGCCCGGTGGAGATGGGGACGGCGCGGGCGGCCGTGGGGAGCGGGGGTCGTCATGTGGTCCCTCCAAAACGGGAGTCAGGGCCGGGGACAGGCGCTGCCGATTACGCAGCAGCATTGGTTTAGACCATAGCTGCTGTCAAGTGTCGGCCTGATGTGCACAGTTGTCGTGGCCGGAAGATCGAAACGAACTTCTGACGGTGGTCACCGACCCGCCGAGGTTGGTCTAGACAAGTCGTGAAGGGCTGGCCTAGGGTCCATGTCCCGGACGTTCGGACCGCCGCGACAGCGCTGTCGCCACCACGTCGTGGAGACCTCCGGCCGTCCGCCCACGCTGAGAGGGAGCGGTTCCATGAGTACACGCAGCAGCACAGCCCTGCCGGACGGCGGCCTGAGGAATCCCGGTCCTGGGCTGCTCACGCTGGACCCGGTCCACACCGCCCTGCTGCACGGCCTCGACGACCTGCTGACCGGTCTGGCCGCACGGCTCGCCGCACCGGAGGTGGTCGGTCCGCCGCTGCTGTCCGTGGAGGGCCTGGCCCGGCTGGACTACTTCCGCAACTTCCCCCATCTCGGCGTCTCCGCCGGGCGGTTCACTCCCGAGGCGCTCGACGGTCTCGCGGCCGGCGAGGATCCCGGAGAGCTGCCGCTGCGGCCGACCGGTCACCTGCTGCCCTCGGCCACCTGCTACGGACTGCTGCTCTCCCTGGAGGGCCGGGACGTCGGCGAGGACGGACTGCGGCTCTCCGCGACCGGCCGCTGCTTCCGCAACGAGACCCACTACGACGGACTGCGGCGCCTGTGGGGCTTCCACATGCGCGAGGTCCTGTACCTCGGCACCAAGCAGGGCGCGGTCGAACACCTGGAGAGCGGCGCCGAGTTCGTCAGGGAGCTGGCCGGACTCCTGGGCCTCGACCTCACCCGGGCCACGGCCGACGACCCGTTCTACGACCGGGGCGGCTCCCGGGCCCGCCTCATGGCGCTCGACCCGGTCAAGCACGAGTTCAGCGCCCCCGACGGCACGGCCATCGCCTCCGTGAACCGCCACCGCAACTTCTTCGGCGAGCGGCTGGACATCCGGGCGGGCGCCGAGGGCCCCGCGTACAGCGCCTGCGTCGCCTTCGGCGTCGAGCGCTGGGTGCACGCGATGATCCTCGCCCACGGCACCCCCGAGCAGGCCCTCGCACGACTTCGCGCCGCCCGGGCCGCGTGAACCCGACTGCCCCACAGGAACATCCGTAACCGCAAGGAGTGACCCGCACCATGGAACGCATCGCCGAGTGGCTCCACGAGAAGAACCCCGGCCTCGACGGCCCGATCGACGGCGACGAGGACCTCATCGAGGCCCGGCTCATCGACTCGATGGACTTCCTGGAGTTCATCGACCTCCTGGAGGAGATCTCCGGCGACAGCATCGACCTCCAGGAGGTCACCATCGACGACTTCCGCACACTGAACCGCGTGGAGCAGCGCTTTCTGACCCCCGCCGCGGGGTGAGCGCCGGGGCCCGCCCCGCGGATCTCGGCCAGGGCCGCGGCGGCCTGCCACCGGGCCGGGACGGTCGTACGACGCTGGCCGTCGTCGCGACCACCGGCGAGGTCCTGTCCCACCCCCGGCTGCACGAGGGACTCCTCGAACCGTGGGAGCTGCGGCGGCTCGCCGCGGTACGCGTCCCGAGCCGCCGGGACGACGTGCTGGCCGCACGGCTGCTGCTGCGGCTGTGCGTCGCCCGGTTCACCGGGGGGTCACCCGACGCGCCGGCGCCGGCCCAGTTCTGCGCCGGGTGCGGGCGGCCCGGCCACGGCCGGCCGTACCTGCGGGACCGCCCCGGCGTGGGCGTCAGCCTGAGCCACGCCGACGGGCTGGTCGCCGCGGCCGTCGGTCCCGGTGCCGTCGGCGTCGACGTGGAGCCCTCGGCACGCAGACCGGGCCCCCTGTCGGTACTCCGACGGGTCCTGCCCGAGGCCGACGTACGGGAGGCCGCCGCCGCGCCGGACCCCGGCGCGGCCCTGCTCCGCCTGTGGGTGCGCGCGGAAGCCGTGCTGAAAGCCGGTGGGGACGGTCTCCGTCTCCTCGAATGGACGGACCCGCGGAGGGCGGCCGTGGTGGCGGTGGCCGGCACGGCCCCCACCAGGACCTTCGCACTCGACCACGAACCCGTGGACCGGCGGAGCCGGGATCAGGAGGCGGCCGAGCCCCAGGCCGTGGTGAGCCCGTCCAGCCACGCGGGCGGCAGCTCGGCGGCGTCCCACTCCTCGTGCAGCGCCGTCGGCGCGGCGGCGAGCCGTTCCAGTACGGCGACGCTGGTCGGGGAGTGGACGAGCGAGTAGCGGCCGTGGATCGCGATGGCGCTGCCGGGGCCGTACTCGGCGTACAGCCGCTCAAGGCGCGCGTGATGGGTCGTCGAGAACTCCGTCAGCCGCCCCGGGTACCCCGCCCGCTGCCGAGGGCTCATCGTGCCGAGGACGGCGGTGAGGACCTGCTCGGTGGCGTCGGGATCGAGGTCGGAGACGGCGGTGTACGAGAGGTAGAGCGGCGTGATCGCGACCTTCGCCCGTTCCATCTCCGCGCGCCCGACGGGAGAACGGTCGTCGGGCGAGGACACCGACGGATCCGGGGCGAGGGCGTGGCGCAGCGTGCGCTCGGCGATGTCCGCGAGCGCGTCGGCGGCGGCCCGCGTGCCGTCGTGCCAGCCGGCCTCGTAGAGCTCGCCCTTCTCTCCCGGCGCGCTCCGTCCGCTCGCGCCGAGCTCGGTGTGGGCGAGGGCGAGGGCGCCGGCCTCGACGAGCCCGATCAGCTCCTCGGCGTCGCCGGACCAGACCCCTGCCCTGGCCAGGAGCTGGAGGAGCGTCCTCTTGGCGTTGAGGACACTGGCCGCGTCCAGCTGCTGTCGTCCTTCGTCCGCGGCGTTCACGGGCTCCTCCTCACCCAGACACGGGACACGCGCCCCGCCCCGGACACTAGCAGCGGACGATCACCCGATCACGAGACCCGAAGGGCATGCCGGGGCACCGCCCCGGCTGACCGGGCGAATGTCGGGCCGGCCGCGTGGCGCGGGGGCCCGCGGTGGTACCTCGTGGCCATGCAGCCGGGCACAGCACCGCCGGTGACCCCGTTCCTCCGCACGGCCGCCGCGTACGCGTGGCGGCTGCTGATCGTCGGTCTGCACGCCTACAGCCTGTTCGCCGTCCTGGGCCGCTTCCACGAGATCGGCGTCGCCCTCTTCCTCGGCCTGGTGGTCACCGCGCTGCTGCGCCCGGTCGCCGACGTCGTCGCCCGGGGTCTGCCCCGTCCCCTGGCGGTGGCCCTCATCCTGCTCGGCGGCATCGCGCTCGTCCTCGGTGTGCTCGCGCTGGTCGGCGAGGCCGTGGCGGGGGAGCGGACGACGCTGGTGCGCGAGTTCAGGGAGGGCATCGGCCGGATCGAGGACTGGCTGGGCCGGCCGCCGTTCCGGCTGCACCCGGAGGCGCTGTCCGACCTGCAGGCCAGGATCGGCCAGTTCCTGTCCAGCCACCGGTCGACCCTGGTCAGTGCGGCGCTGAGCGGAGCGGGCCACGTGGTGGCCGTCCTCACGACACTGGCTCTGGCGCTGTTCTCCGCCGTGTTCTTCATCCACGCCGGGGACCGGCAGTGGGCATGCATCACCCTGGCGGTCGCCGCCGTGGTGGCGCTCGCGTCGCAGGGACCCGTGGTGGCGCTGATCGTGATCGCGCTGATCGTGGTGATGGGGCAGATCGAGGGGCACCTGCTGCACCCGCTCGTCATGAGCTGGGCCGTGCGGCTGCACCCCTTGGTGGTGGCCGTCTCGGTCATCGCGGGCTCGATCGCGGCCGGCATCGTGGGGGCGGTGGTCGCCGTGCCTCTGGTGTCGGTGGTCTGGTCGGTCCACACGGCCCTCCGTGACGCGCGCGCGACGACGCGTGAGGGGCCCGCGGGCCTGTTGTGACGGGGCTGCGGGCCTGTCGTGACAGGGCCGGAGGCCTGCTGTGACGGGGCCGAGGGGGGGGTCCGGGCGACGCGAGAGCGAAAGAAGTTCCGTCCCAAAGAGCCCTCCGGCCCATTACGTGATACAGTAGTTATCAGTTGCAGTTGTGGTTCCCATAGACTTCAAGTGCTTAGGCGGGATGTTTCCGTCAGAGCACTTTTTGTGTTTTCGGTGCTTTTTCCGGACGGGGCAATCATCGCGGCGACGCCGGGGTTCACGCAGTGTGAATTCCGGGTAATGCCTCGAAGGAGATATCGCATGGCTACCGGCACCGTTAAGTGGTTCAACTCGGAAAAGGGCTTCGGCTTCATCGAGCAGGAGGGTGGCGGCCCCGACGTCTTCGCCCACTACTCGAACATCGCGTCCTCCGGCTTCCGTGAGCTGCAGGAGGGCCAGAAGGTGAACTTCGACGTCACGCAGGGCCAGAAGGGCCCGCAGGCGGAGAACATCACCCCCGCCTAAGCTTGACGAGTTCGACGTAGCCGGTGCCCCCCACCCCCAGGGTGGGGGGCACCGGCCGTCGCCGTTTTACCGGGTCCGAAACCCGCCGTCGGCCGCAGGCCGTTGCCCGGCGGGTCCCCGGCATTCCGACACCGGATGCCGTGACGTACCGCACCGTACGGATGTGCCCGGATTCGTACAGGTACTGTTCTCGGCCCGTTCCTGCAATTCCTCCCGCACATTCACGCGGTGGATTCCTTGATACGCGCCGCATCGCAGCAACGCCGCATCGTCGCATCGAGGAAGGCATCACCCATGAACCGCACGGACCGCAAGAACGACAGCCGCCGCGCCATCCCCTCCAAGGGAGAGTTCGCGCTGCCGGCGACCGTCACCCCCGCCCTGCCGCCCGCCGACACCTTCGCCGCCATGGAGCTCCCCGCGGAGGTGCTGCGGACGCTGACCGACCTCGGCGTCACCACCCCGTTCCCGATCCAGGCCGCGACCCTGCCCAACGCGCTCGCGGGCCGCGACGTCCTGGGCCGCGCGCGCACCGGATCCGGCAAGACGCTCGCCTTCGGCCTCGCGCTCCTCAGTCGCACCGCCGGCCGGCGCGCCGACGCCAAGAAGCCGCTCGCCATGGTCCTCGTCCCCACGCGGGAGCTGGCCCAGCAGGTCACCGCCGCCCTGGAGCCGTACGCCAAGGCCCTGAAGCTGCGGACGGCGACCGTCTTCGGCGGCGTGTCGATCAACAAGCAGGTCGTCGCGCTGCGTGAGGGCGCCGAGGTCGTCGTCGCCACCCCCGGCCGCCTCATGGACCTCGTCGAGCGCCGCGACTGCCACCTCGACCAGGTCCGGATCACCGTCCTCGACGAGGCCGACCAGATGACCGACCTCGGCTTCATGCCCCAGGTCACCGAGCTGCTCGACCAGGTGGCGCCCGGCGGGCAGCACCTGCTCTTCTCGGCCACCCTCGACCACAACGTCGACCTGCTGGTCCGCGAGTACCTCGACGACCCGGTGGTCCACTCCGTCGACCCGTCGGCCGGCGCCGTCACCACGATGGAACACCACGTCCTCCAGGTCCACGGACCCGACAAGTACGCCACCGCCACCGAGATCGCCGCCCGCGACGGCCGCGTCCTCATGTTCCTGGACACCAAGCACGCCGTGGACCGGTTCACCCGGCACCTCCTCGGCAGCGGCGTCCGAGCGGCGGCGCTGCACGGCGGCAAGTCGCAGCCGCAGCGGATCCACACCCTGGAGCGGTTCAGGACCGGCGCTGTCACCGTCCTCGTCGCGACGAACGTCGCCGCCCGCGGCATCCACATCGAGGACCTCGACCTCGTCGTCAACGTCGACCCGCCCGCCGACCACAAGGACTACCTGCACCGCGGCGGCCGTACGGCGCGGGCCGGCGAGTCCGGCAGCGTCGTCACCCTGGTCACGCCCGACCAGCGCAAGGACGTGGCCCGCCTCATGGCGGACGCGGGCATCCGGCCGGAGATCACCCAGGTCCGCTCCGGCGAGGCCGAGCTGACCCGGATCACCGGCGCCAAGACCCCGTCCGGCGTCGCCATCGGAGGCAACGCGCCGGTCACCCCGGAGCGCTCCCCGCGCGGCGCGGCCTTCCGCGGCATGGGCACCGTCCCCGGCAAGCCCGGCCGGGCCAAGAACGAGTCCCGCCGCTCCGCCGAGGCGCGCAAGCAGGCCGAGGCCCGCCAGGCCGCCCGCATCCGGCGCGGCGCCTGACCCAAGGGTGGCCCAAGACCGTAGAGACCGGTCTTGCTTCCGCGCCGGAGTCGTGATCGTATGTCCCGTCTGTTTCATGATCATGACCATGGGGGGTTACGAATGACCGGGAACATGGACCGACGGTCGCTCATACGCGGAATGGCGACGGCCGGCGCGGGCGCGGCGGGCGCCATGGCGCTGGGCGGAAGCCCCGCGTACGCCGCGGGCGCGGGGGACGACCCGTACAGCGTCGACGTCATCAGCAAGGGCGCGGACCCGACCGGCGCCACCGCGAGCGACGCCGCCTTCCGCGCGGCCGCCGCCGAGGTGCTCGCCTCCTTCCAGCCGGACCCGATCTCGGGCGCCGTCCCGAAGAAGGTGCTGGTCATCCCGCCCGGCACCTACCTGCTGACCCAGCCCGACTCGCTGCTGCCCAACGTCAACGGCGAGGGCGGCGGCGGCATCGTCGACGGTCTCTCGATCACCGGCTACGGCAAGCGGCTGTCCCGCATCGTGTACGCGCCGACCGCGAACGACACCACGCTGTGGACCAACTACCAGCGCTACAAGAACATCCGGATCTCCGGGCTGACCTTCACGAGCGAGAACGCCACGTCGAGCTTCTGCTACGCGTACTCCTCGGCCGCCTACGGCGTGCAGGACACCTGGTACACCGACGTGGAGTGGCGCGGCGGCTGGAAGCGCGGCATCGGCCTCGACGGTCCGGCCACCACCTCCAACCTCAACAGCGAGATGGGCTGGGACCGTTGCCAGGTCGGCGGCTCCTACTCCGACGCGTTCCTCGTCATGGGGATGACCACGGCCGCGACCCAGCAGGACCAGTTCCTCAACTACTGGTTTCGCGACTGCAAGGTCGAGTACCAGTCCGGCGTGTTCGTGAAGAACAACCGCGGCGGCTCGATGAACTTCGTCGGCGGCTCGTACATCCTCACCGACGCCGCGTCCAACGGCACCTTCTTCCAGCTCACTTCGGACGCTGCCACCCGGTCTGACTCCACCATGCGCCTGTACGCCCAGGGCATCCGGTTCGAGCTGCGCGGCCTCGGTCACAAGGTGATCGACTCCCGCTGGTACAAGGGCAGCATCAGCTTCGTTTCGTGCGACGACACCGCGCTGAGCTTCAAGTCGTGGGCTCCGGACGCCGTGACCCACACCTACGCCTTCAACGCGAACGGCGACCGCGGCCCGACGGTCCGCTACACCGACTGCGCCCTGATGGGCTCGCACCAGGTGGCGACCGGCGCCACCGCCACCACCGCGGGCAAGCTCATCTACGACGGATGCCGATTCATCGACATGACGTCCGCGACCGGCGCCACCGGCTTCCTGCGGTGGACCGGAACGACCGCGCCCCGGTACGAGATCCGCGACTGCCTCGGCGGCGCGACCTACGTAGCGGACGTCAAGAACCCGGCCTGACGTTCCGGCCCGGCGCCACCCCGTGACCACCCCGTCCATGGAGGGAACACCATGATCGGCGAGCTCGTGCCCGGTTCGGTCGCCACGGAGTGGCGCCTCGACGATTCCGAACCGGTCACGCTCTTCCCCGAGGAGACGGCACTCGTCGCCAGAGCGGTCGAGCGGCGGCAGCGGGAGTTCGCCACGGTCCGGCACTGCGCGCGGCTCGCGCTGGGCCGGTTCGGGGTGCCCGGGGTCCCTCTGACACCGGGCCCGCGCGGGGAGCCGCGGTGGCCGGCGGGCATCGCCGGCAGCATGACCCACTGCGACGGCTACCGGGCCGCCGCGGTGGCCAGGACGGCCGACGTCGTGTCGCTCGGCATAGACGCCGAGCCCGCCGGGCCCCTGCCGGAAGGTGTCCTCGCGGTGGTGTCGCTGCCCGAGGAACGCCGCCACCTGGCCGCCCTGGAGGCCAGGGTGCCGGACACCTCCTGGGAGAAGCTCCTCTTCAGCGCCAAGGAGAGCGTCTTCAAGACGTGGTACCCGCTGACCGGGCGCGAACTGGACTTCGAGGAGGCGGTGGTCGAGTTCACCCCGGAGGACGGCGAAGGCCGGGCGGGCACCTTCGACGCCCGGCTGCTCGTCCCCGGGCCGACGGTCGGCGGTGCTCCGCGGGAGCATTTCACCGGCCGCTGGCTCGCCAGGGGCGGACTGGTGATCACGGCGATCGTCCTGACCCGGTAGCCCGCCCGCGGTCACCCGCCCGGGATCACCCGCCCGGCCCGGGATCACCCGGCGACGATCACCCGACCGCGGTCACCGCCTCCGGCAACCCGCCCCGGCGCGCGATCTCTTCATCAGGAATTCACGGGCGTCCGGCATCGTCTCCCTCCCATTTTCCTTTCGGGCCAGGGGGAGCGCCATGCCGCACGGGGAGACACCGGAGACGGACGGGACGGCCGAGGCCGAGCGGGCCGTCGCCGCGCTGCGGCGCGCGGCGGCCGCCGACCCGGCCCGCCGCCTTCCCGAACTCGCTCACGCCCTGCTGGCCTTGGGCTCCCTCCTCGCCGGCGACCCGGACCGCCACGGCGAGTCCACCGACATCCTGCGCGAGGCCGCCGAGGTGTACCGGGGACTGGCCGAGGACGCGTCGGATCCCCCTCTCGCCGGCCTGGCCGTCGCTTCACACCGACTGGCCCTCGGCCTGGGTGTCGTGGGACGGCGTGAGGAGGCCCGCACCGTGGCGCGCGAAGCCGTCGGTCTCTGGCGCCGGATCGTGGAGCGGCGCGTCGACGGCAGCCGCGGTGAACTGGCCGCCGCTCTGGTCAATCTCGGCAACCAGCTCGCCGAGACAGGACACCACCACGAGGCCCTCGACCGGATCACCGAGGCCGTGGAGATACGGCGCTCCCTCGTCGACCCGGTGAGCGGAGCGGGCCGCCACGAACTCGCTTCAGCACTCGGGGACCTCGGCATCAAACTGGGGGAGATGGGCCGCCGGAGCGAGGCCCTCGACGTGCTGCGGACGGCTGTCGGCACGTACCGCGAGAGCGAGGCCGCGGGGCGGGTGCGCGGGGCCGCGACGCGGGACACGGGGGAGCTCGCCGAGCACGCGGCGGTCGCCTTCGCCGCCGCCCGCACGCTCATCGGCCTCGGGCGCACCGAGCAGGCCCGCCCGTATGCCGCCGAAGTGGCCGCGCTCCGCGCCGAGATCGCCGCGCGCGAGCCCCGAGCCACCGCGTTTCTCGATCGGCTCCTCCACGGCTATGGGTACCGGATCACCCGGGAGGGCGGGATCGAGAGGGAGGAGCGGGTGGCCGGGGGAGAAGGAGGAAGGACTGGGGGAGGGGGAAGCGGCGCCCTCGAAGAGGCCGAGCGGCTGAACGCGCGCGGTATCGCCCTCGCGGACTCCGGCCAGGTGGACCTCGCCGGGCAGGCCCTGACCGAGGCCGTCGCCCTCGCCCGTACGGCAGCGGCCGACCGCACCACCGGAATACTCGTCGCCCTCGCCCGGACCCTGCACAACCTCGGTCTGGTACGGGCCTGGGCCGGCCGGCGCGCGGAGGCGCTCGAAGCCGCCGACGAGGCCGTCCACCTCTCCAGGCGCTGTCTCGTCGCGGCACCCGACGCCGTCCGGCCCCTCCTCGCCGAGGCCGTGGACAGCCTGGGCAGCCGGCTCGCGGCCCTCGGGCGTCACCGCGACGCCGTCGCACCCGCGACGGAGGCCGTGGCGCTCTACCGGCAACTCGCCCACACCGACCCGTCCTTGTACAAGGGAGAGCTCGCCCGGACGCTGAACAACCTCAGCATCCGGCTCACCGACAGCGACCGGCACACCGAGGCGCTCACGGTCACGGAACAGGCGGTCGACCTCCAGCGGTGCCTGCACCGCCGTGACCCCGAGACGCACCTCCCCGGCCTCGTCCACGCCCTGTCCAACCTCGCGCTCCGGCTGGCCCGCGTCGAACGGCCCGACGAGGCCGTGCGCCCCACGGCGGAGGCCGTCCGGCTCCTGCGGTCCCTGGACCGGATCCACCCGAGCAACGACGTCGCCGCCCTGGCCGAATCCCTGGACTGGCTCGCCTGGTACCTGCGGAAGCGGGGCCACCGCGAAACCGCCCGGGAGGCGGCGCGGGCGGCACAGGACCTGCGCCGGCGCGTCCCGAAACCGGGCAGGTGATCCGTACGACACCGGACCACGGGGGCTCCGGCCGCGCGGCGCGGGGGGAACCGCCGGGCGCCCGCCGGCGTCCGTACCCGACATGAGCGCTGGGGACCGGGCGGAGAGTCCCGGGAGCGATGACGGGGACGAACGTGACGAGCATGAGGAACGCGACGAGCGTGGCGAACGCGAAGAGCCCGACGAGCGGGTGCTGAACGGCGTCGGCTGTCTGCTCGCCGTCGCCGGCCTCCTGGTCGCGGCGGTCTACGCGGTGCCCCGGGCGGCGTACAGCTACGACGGCGGCTTCGAGAGCCAGTACACCGACTGGGGCGTGGTCTTCGTCGACGTGCCGCTGATCCTCGTCGCCGGGTTCGCCCTGCCGACCCTGACCTGGGTGGCGGCTGCCCGACGTCTGCGGCCGTGGCCGGCGGCGGTCGTCTGCCTGGCCGTCGTCGCGCTCGGGCTCTGGGGCCTGGACACGGCCTGGCACCCGAAGCAGGGACCGGATCCGGGGTACGGGCCGGGGATCTGACGGCCGCGCGCACGCCCGGTCCGCGACGGGAGTACGGTCTTCGTGATCACGTACGGACGGGGCACGGGGCGTCCCCGCAGGTGAAGAGCGAGGAACCGTATGACACAGGAACAGCGCACCCAGGTGACGGTCGTCTCCTACCCGGTGGGGCACGTCGTCGGCGGGCGGGACGAGGTGCGCGACGACGAGTGGGGCGACGTGGAGGCGGTCGTCCGGCTGGACGCGGCGTCCTTCGGCCCCGAGGCGCTGGCCGGGCTCGACGCCTTCTCGCACCTGGAGGTCGTCTACCACTTCGACCGCGTGCGGCCGGACGCCGTGCAGACCGGGGCCCGGCACCCGCGCGGCAACACCGAGTGGCCGCTGGTCGGGATCTTCGCCCAGCGCGGGAAGAACCGCCCCAACCGCCTCGGTGTCTCGCGCTGCCGGCTGATCCGCGTCGACGGCCTGGACCTCCATGTGCGGGGCCTTGACGCCGTCGACGGCACGCCGGTCCTCGACATCAAGCCGTACATGGCCGAGTTCGGCCCCCAGGGGGAGACCACCCAGCCCGCCTGGGCCGACGAGATCATGCGCCGCTACTACTGAGCGAGGGCCCGACGGCGACGGGTCTCCTGTGTGCGTGTACTGCTGGTGGAAGACGACGAGCCGATCGCGGAGTCCCTGCGGCGCGGGTTGCTGCGCTACGGGTTCGAGGTGGAGTGGGTGACCACGGGAGCCGCGGGACTCGCCGTCACCACGCCCTACGACCTCGTGCTGCTCGATCTGGGCCTGCCCGACACCGACGGCCTCGACGTCTGCCGGGCGTTGCGGCTGCGCGAGGACGTGCCGATCATCGTGATCAGCGCGCACAGCGACGAGACGGACCGCGTGGTCGGCCTGGAGATCGGGGCGGACGACTACGTGTCCAAACCCTTCGGGGTGCGCGAGGTCATCGCCCGGAACCGGGCCGTGCGGCGGCGGTCACGGCCCGAGAACCGCCCTGCGGGGCCGCAGAGTTACGGCTCGCGGCTCAGCGTCGACCGGAAGGCCGGGCGGGTGCGGCTCGACGGTGCCGAGGTGGCGCTGACGCCGAAGGAGTACGATCACCGCCCAACTCCGCGGCGATACAGAGGAGTCGGTATGCCGCGAGGCCACCACGATGGCGCTGCTCCTCGGTGACGGGGACGAGCCCGCCCGGCAGGCGCTCGCCCGGATCGTCACCGTGCCCGTGTACGAGGGGCGGCACGCGGTACGGGGGCCGGGGGAGGAGGAGCGGATCACGGGCGCCGTCCGCATCCGCTACGCGACCGCCGACCTCAGCGACCGGCTGTGGCGGATCTGGGGGTTCGGGGCGATCCTCGCGATCGGGGTGCTCGCGTTCGCGGCCGGCCTCGGCGCTGTCGTGGCCCGGCTGTTGACCAAGACCCTACGTCAACTCAAGGACTTGGCAAGCCGGTTCGGGGACGGTGACCTGACGTCCCGCTCGCCCGTCACGGGACCGCAGGAGACGCGGACCCTGGCCCGGACGCTCAACCAGGGCGCCGAACGCTCGACAGCCTCGTCGCCTCGCAGCGCATCATCGTCGCGGACGCCTCGCACCAGCTGCGTACCCCGCTGACCGCGCTGCGGCTCGCACTCGACAACATCGCGGACGGCGTCGACGACGACTTCGTACGGGAGGACGTGGACCAGGCCACCGCAGAAGTGGTCCGCATGAGCCGGCTCGTCAGCGCTCTGCTCGTGCTCGCCCGCGCCGAGGCCAAGGTGGCCGCGCCCGAACCGCTCGCCCTGCGCGAACTCGTCGAGGACCGGCTGAACGTGTGGCGGCCCGCCGCCGACGAGCGCGGGGTGACGATCGTCCTCGCCGGACCCGCCGACGACGGCCCGCCGGTGCTCGTCGGCCGGACGGCGGCTGAGGGGCCCCGGTGGATCAGCCCTCGGCCGGGACCACCGAGGAGTGGTGGTTGACGATCAGCCACTGGCCGTCGCGCTTCTCGTACTCGTAGGTGTAGCGGGCGTCGACCACCTTGGTGACACCCGTCTTCGGGTCGGTGAGGTGGAACCGGTAGAGACCGGCGTCGATCGCCGAGTTCCGGTCGAGGACGTGGATCACCGAGCGGACCTTCTCGCCCCGCGGCTTCTTCTGCAGGAAGTGCGCGAAGTAGTCCGCTATCTCCGCGTGGTTGGTGCGGATCCTGGGTGAGGCGGTCGGCAGCAGCACGGCGTCCTCGGCGTACCGGTCGGTGACCTTCTCCGGGTCGCCGGTCAACAGCGCCGCGTTCCACTCGTCGAAGAGCGCGGCGATCTCCCGCTCGCCGGCCAGGCCGCGCTGTTCCCCCTCCTTCTCGTCGCTCCTCTCGCCGGCCACCCCGATTCCGGCGGCGAAGGTACCGAGCGTGGCCACGGCGAGCGTGGCGGCGAGGACGGCACGGACACGGGACTTGGGCGTCATCGGGGCTCCTGCGGCGAGTGGACTTCTCCCGAACACCGAACGGTTCGAGTGGTGCCACTCTCGCGGCCGGTGGTCCAACGCCCGTACAGCGGATGGCAAGAGCCCGGTCAAGACTCGGGAAAGACCTCGTCGGCGTCTCGGTCGTGGACGGGGCCGTCGACGATGCCCCGGACGGCGCCGAGGGCCAGGAGGTCCCGGGGGCGCAGCCGGAGGAGGTCGGCGACGGTGGCGGATTCCTCGGGGGTGCGCTTGAGGATCGCCGTGGCGAGTTCCGGTGCGATGACGGAGAAGTAGCTGTCCGGGGTGGCCCAGGTGTTGTCGGGAGCGGCGAGGGCGAGTGCGCCGCCCGAGCCGCCCTCCCCGATGAGGAGGGTGGTGAGCGGGACGCGGGCGGTGGCGACGGCTTCGAAGAGGGCGGCGATGGCGGGGCCCGCTCCTTCCCGTTCGGCCCGGGGGTCGTTGGCGGCGCCGGGGGTGTCGACGAGGGTGAGGACCGGGATCCCGAGGCGGTCGGCCAGGCCGACGAGGCGGGCCGCGGTACGGAAGCCGGCGGGCCGGGTGGCGGTGCCGCACTGGGCGGCGTAGGCGACGGTGCGGCCGTCGGGGCGCTGCCCGAAGCCGCAGAGCATGCCCGGGTCGGTGCCTCCGCAGCGGTCGCCGGAGATCTCGGCGCGGTGCGTGAAGTGGGCGTCGAGGTAGGCGGGTGCCCGGGGCCGGTCGGGGTGCCGGGCGCGGGCCACGGCCTCGCGACCGGACTCGGCGCGTGGCAGGGTGTCGGTGTCGGTGTCGGTGTCGGTGTCGGTGTCGGTGTCCGTCCCGGTCCCGGTGCCGATGTGGGCGTCCTTGCCGGCGCCCGTGCCCGTGCCGAGGGCGTACGGGGGAGGGACCGGGCCCTCGGCGGGACGCGTGAGGAGCGTGAGCCAGCGGCCGATCGTGGCGCGCAGCTCCTCGGGCGGGACGACGGCGTCGATGTGGCCGTGGGCGAGCTGGGCCTCCGCCGTGTACGCGTCCGGATCGGCGTCCGGCGGGCGCACCCGCGAGCCCGCGAAACCGACCTGGGCGCCCGGCAGGGCGAGCGCGATGTCGGAGCCCGCCCCGAGGGTGGCCCAGCCGCCACCGGTCGTCGGGTCCCGCAGGACCGCGATCTGCGCCAGACCGGCGGCCCGGGTGAGCGCCGACTCGCGTGCCAGCACCTGGAGTTGGAGGAGGGCCCGCATGCCCTCGTGCATCCGGCTCCCGCCGGTGGCGGGCAGCACGACCACGGGCAGCCGCCGGGCGCGGGCGAGCCGGTGCGCGGCGACGGCGCGCGCTCCGGTCCGCTCGCCGATGGAGCCGCCGAGGAACCGGAACTCGAAGGAGATCAGCACCACCGCCACGCCGCCGATCGTGCCCGTACCGCAGATCACCGACTCGGACTCGCCGGACCGGGCGGCGGCGCGGCCGTGCGCGGCGGAGTAGCCGGGCCAGCCGATCGGCCCGTCCTCTTCCAAAGGCCCCTCGGAGCAGGCTAGTTCGGTGAAGTCGTCGGTGACGAGCGCGATCGCCTCGCGTGCCGTCATCGGGTCAGTCATGCGCGCCTCGCCGCTCGTCGCCGGGTCTGTCCGTACGGGTTGGTCGGTGGAGCGCCTCCACCGTACCGTCGGCCGGTCGAGGCGCGACGGAGTGCCCCGGCCCGCGGGGCGAGCGGAGACACGACCGGCCGTACGGACAGGTCAGACGCCGGGCCGTGGCTCCGGCGCGGGTCCGGCCGCCGCTCCGGCCGGCGCCGCCGTCCCGCTCCCGGCCTTCGCCGGTTCCCGGCGCCGGCTCCTGCGCCAGGGGCGGCGCCGGGGGCGGTCGGGCAGCCAGCCGAAGGCGAGCGAGCTGCCGACGAGCCCCAGCGTCATGCCGATGACGAACCCGCCGAGGTTGGAGGTCACCCAGCTCCCCAGGGACGCCAGGACACCGACGACCGAGTAGAACAGCCGCTGGCGCGGGTTGAGGACGACGAGCAGTCCGCAGATCACCATGAGGACGGGCAGGACGTAGCCCACCAGGCTGTCCGCCCCCGCCGTGAGGATCACGGTGATGCTCGCCCGCTGGGTCAGCAGGATCTCGGCGCCGCCCAGGGCGAGCGTGAGGCCCGCGCCGAACGGGCGGCGGTACCGCCATTGCCGGAAGGCCCGCCAGGGATGGCGGGGGCGGCCGGACGCCACGTTCAGCAGCCCTTCGAGCTGAAACGCATGTGCAGGTCGGGCAGGGTGAACCGGACGGCGGTCGTGGCGTAGTTGGTCTGCCGCAGGTCCTTGATGCGCACCGTGTCGGCCTGTTGGCCGAACACGCCCAGCGGCCCCTTCACCGGGGGCTTCTCGAAGGTGCTGGCGTCGCCGCCGATCTCGATGTTGTCGAAGTCGGCGACCTTGCCGGAGATGTCCGTGGAGTCGGTGGTGAGCCCCGAGGCCTTGACCGGGGTGCCCTTGGCGCCCGCGGTGATGTGCAGGTAGGTGCCGCCGAGCTCCACGCTCTGGCAGAGGTTGGTGAGTTCGGCCTCGCGGATCGCGGTGACGATGACCAGGACCTGGCCGCCGGTGTCGCCGGCGTTGGGGCTGCCCTCGGGCATGTTGTCGAGGCCTCCGAACTGCCCGAAGCCCCGGCCTTCCAGGCTGTCGGCGGTCACCGTGAACGGCATGCCCGAGATGGCGAACTGGGCGGCGAGGGCCCCTTGCGCGGTCAGCACCACGAGGGTGGCCGCCGCGGCGAGGGCGGGCCCGCCCATCAGGGCGGCGCGGCGGAACCGGACCCGGCCGCGTCTGCCGGATCCCTCGTCGGGTAACGGGGTGTGCGGGTCGGTGGGGGTGTTTTCGGACAGGGCCATGAGGTGCTCCTGACATGGGTGAGGAAACAGACCTGCGCGGCGGCGTCCTGGCGCGGACCGTTCCCCGAGCTGCCCGGGTCTTCCTCGCGTGGTGCGGAGGCAGACGTGCCGCAGGGAACTTCCCGGACCGTAAGGCTTGTGGTTACCCGGGGTCAACCAGCGTGCATGTGCTGCCTGTTGGTCATTCGACGATCGATCATTCAGGGGTGAACGGAGCCACGACGACGTGCACGAGGGTGTCGAGCAGCGGGGGAAGATCGGCGAACCGCCCCTCGTCGACCGCGCGATGGACCGCCGCGTGCACGGCGCCCACCACGATGTCCACCAGCTCGCCCCGTGCCACCCAGGCCGGCCCCGGCGGCGCGTCCGCGAAGAACCGTCGAAAACTGGCCAGAAGTTCCGCGCGGGCCCGGCGACCCGCGGGCCCCACCGACTCGATCTCGACCACCATCGTGGCGAAGGCGGGGTTCTGGGTGAGCAGGGTCAGGAGCACCTGCAGCCCGGCCCGTACGGAGGCCGGCCAGTCCGCCGCGCCGCCAGCCTCGTCGTACGCCCGCTGCATGGCGCGCACCACCTGCTGCGTACCGCCCCGGTAGGCGGCGATGACGGCGTCCTCCTTACCGGAGAACAGCTCGTAGAACACCGGTCGGGTCACCCCGGCCTCGCGGCAGATGTCGCTGATGCGCGCTCCGGCGTAGCCGCTCTCCGCGACCGTCCTGGCCACCCCGTCGAGCAGTCGCTCCCGCTGTCGCGAGGCCACCTGCTCGGGGCTCAGCCGACGCGGCCCGGGGCGCAGGGAGCGCCCCGGCTCGCGGCCCGAGCGGGCCCCGGGCAGGACGAGCTCCTCCTCCGCCTCGCGGGCACTCGTCATCGGCCACATCCTTCCGGGCTTGTTGACGTCACATACTCGGCAGGATTACAACCCTCGTGGGTTTTCCTCTCGGTTCGCCGAGTGTCATCGGGTGTTCTCACCTGTTCGGTGGAGCCGCTCCCCGAGGGACGGGACGCGTCCCCACCGCACACCGCACCGAGTATCACGCTCCGCACCCCTCACGAACACCGCTGCCGGACATCATCCGTGGCGCCGGACCGTTCCGGCAGCGGCCGCACCGCGCTCCGTACACCCCTACGTCCACACCCCCCACCCTCCGTCACCCCTCTCTCCGTACGGAAGGAAGCATCCCCATGCGCAAGCACGCTCTCCTCGCCGCCGTCACCCTCGCCGTCTCCGCCACGCTCGCCTCGACCGCCCAGGCCGGTGCCTCGGGTGCCGCCGCCGGCGAGGTCCTCACCACCGGCTCCGCCGCCGGGACCGCCGTCGCGGTCGGTGACGTCCTCTCCGCCTCGCTCCCCACCGGAACCAAGGCCCGGATCGCCACCACCCAGGGCGGCAGCACGGGCATCACCTGCGGCACCTCCGCGTTCACCGCCACGGCCACCGGCAACCCCGCCGCGCCCGGCACCGCCACCGAGACCGTCACCGCCCACACGCTCAGCAGCTGCACCACCAACATCGTCGGGGCCACCGGCGTCCAGAGCATCACTGTCAACAACCTGCCGTTCAGCACGGCCGTCGTCTCCGGCGGGTCGCTCACCGTCACGGCGGGCGTGGCGGGCCCGATCCAGACCACCCTGAAGATCAACAGCATCCTCGGCGTGATGACCTGCGTCTACCGGGCCGGCAGCCTCACGGCCACGCCCTCCAACACCGACAACTCCCTCACCTTCACCGACCAGCTGTTCACCAAGGCCAGCGGCCCCGGCACCTGTCCGGCCAACGGCTACTTCTCGGCGAAGTACGGACCCGTCCTGGACACCAGTCAGGCGGGCAGCCCCGCCGTCTTCGTGAACTGATCCGGCTCGCGGCCACGCCCCCCTCCCCGTGCGGGTCCCCGTACGCGGAGGGGGCGTGGCTCACGCGAGAATGCCGCTCCCGTGCGGGGCGTACAGGTCAAGGAGCCGGACCCGGGTCACGTTCAGCCGGTGGGCCAGGATGGCCCCCACCCAGAACATGACCGAGGCGCCGAACTCCGTGTCCGAGCGGCACATCGACCGGACGGCGGGGGCGTCGAACTCGTACGCCCGTACCGGCGTCATCGCCTCGGCCCCCGACTGGCACAGGTACGGCGGGAACATCCACGACAGGCCGACCAGCTCGCCGTGGCGCAGGGTCTCGATCACCGGCGACCCGCGGCCCGGCACCTTGGCGTCGAGCGTCACCGCTCCCGTCTTCACGATCCAGAACCGGTCGGCGCGCTGCTGCTCCTCGAACAGCCGGTGACCGGAATCGAAGTACACGTTCTCGGCGAAGGCCATCAGCCGCTCCCGGTGCTCCGGCGGCAACGTGCTGACCTTGGGCGCGGCACTGATCATGGCGGACCCTCCTCGGACACTCGGCTCCCACCCCCCAGTGTCCGCCAGGCCGCCCCCGCGCGCAGGGACGGTCCGGGCGTGCGGCGAGGACCGGGCGTGCGGGTACGGGCCAGGGTGTGTACGAGGACGGGTCCGGGCGTGCGGGGCCGCCGCCGCGCACGTCCGCGGGGGGACGGGGAGGGAGCAGGGGGCGGGATCCATCCCTCGCACAGATCGGTACGAAAACCCATGGCAGACAAGCCCACGATCGTCCTCGTGCACGGTTTCTGGGGTGGCGCCGCCCACTGGTCGGAGATCATCGGCGAGCTCCATCGGCGCGGCTACGACAAGCTGCACGCGGTGGAGAACCCGCTCACCTCGCTCGCCGACGACGCCGAACGCACCTGGAAGATGGTCAAGCAGGTCGACGGGCCCGTGCTGCTCGTCGGTCACTCCTACGGGGGCGCCGTCATCACCGAGGCCGGTGACCTGCCGAACGTGGCGGGACTCGTCTACGTCGCCGCGTTCGCCCCGGACGCGGGGGAGAGCCCGGGACAGATCAGCCAGGAGAAGCCGCCGGCGGCCTTCGACAACATCGTCCCCGACTCGGACGGCTATCTCTGGATCAAGCAGGAGGCCTTCCACGACAGCTTCGCCCAGGACCTCACCCAGGAGGAGGCGCTGGTCATGGCCGTCACACAGAAGGCTCCGCTCGCCTCCACCTTCGGCGACGTGGTCACCGCCCCCGCCTGGTGCGTCAAGCCGTGCTGGTACCAGGTGTCGACCCAGGACCGCATGATCCACCCCGACAACGAACGCCGCATGGCGCAGCGCGTGGAGCCGCGCAAGACCATCGAGCTCGACGCGAGCCATGCCTCGCTCGCCTCCCGGCCGGCCGAGGTCTGCGACCTCGTCGAGCTCGCCGTACGGGAGACCGTCGGCTGATCCCTCAGCCCCGGGCACCCTCCGTTCAGGCACCCTCCCTCCCCGCCTCCTTCCCTCCCTTCCCGTCTCCCTCCCTCCTCCGCCCGGCGTGCGCCTGCCCGGCGGAGGGCGGAGCATGAACATGAGGAGGGAGCGGCAAACGGGGGCGTGACCCAGGAGGGTGCCATGCCCGTCCCGGAAGGCGGCGACGCGCTCGTCGAGCTGCGCGCGGTGGACAAGCACTTCGGCACCCTGCACGTGCTCCAGTCCATCGACCTGACGATCCACCGCGGCGAGGTGGTCGTCGTCATCGGGCCGTCCGGCTCGGGGAAGTCGACGCTCTGCCGGGCGATCAACCGTCTGGAGCCCGTCGACGCGGGCGAGATCGTCATCGACGGCCGTCCCCTCCCGGCCGAGGGCCGCGAACTGGCGGCCCTGCGGGCAGACGTCGGGATGGTCTTCCAGTCGTTCAACCTCTTCGCGCACAAGACGGTGCTCGACAACGTCACCCTGGGCCAGATCAAGGTCCGCAAGAAGGACCGGAAGGCCGCCGAGCAGCGCGCCCGCGCGCTGCTCGACCGGGTCGGGGTCGCCGAACAGGCGGACAAGTACCCGGCGCAGCTCTCCGGCGGCCAGCAGCAGCGCGTGGCGATCGCCCGCGCCCTCGCCATGGATCCGAAGGTGATGCTCTTCGACGAGCCGACCTCCGCACTCGACCCCGAGATGATCAACGAGGTCCTGGAGGTCATGCAGCAACTCGCCCGGGACGGCATGACGATGGTGGTCGTCACCCACGAGATGGGCTTCGCCCGTTCCGCCGCCCATCGCGTCGTCTTCATGGCCGACGGACGGATCGTCGAGGCGACGACCCCGGACGAGTTCTTCAGCAATCCGCGCAGCGATCGGGCCAAGGACTTCCTGTCCAAGATCCTCCACCACTGAGCCCCGGCCGTCGCCCGATCAGCAGCCCCCAGGGGTGATCCACATGAACGCGCACAGGACCGGCAGGGCCGGCGTCGCGGTCGCCGCGGCCGTCGTCCTCTCCTTCACCTCCGCGGGACTCGCGTCCGGCGCGGCCGGAGGGGTGCCCCGAGATCACGGTGGCGACGAGATCACCGTCGGGATCAAGTACGACCAGCCCGGCATCGGACTGAAGACCCCCGACGGCACCTACACGGGCTTCGACGTCGACGTGGCGACGTACATCGCCAAGGAGCTCGGCCATGACCCGTCCGACATCGTGTGGAAGGAGGCCAAGAGCGCCGACCGGGAGACGCTGCTCCAGCGCGGTGACGTGGACTTCATCGCGGCCTCCTACTCGATCAACGACAAGCGGGCGGAGAAGGTCGACTTCGCGGGCCCCTACCTCCTGGCCCACCAGGACGTCCTCATCCGGGCCGACGACGACTCCATCAAGCAGCCGTCCGACCTGAACAACAAGAAGCTCTGCTCGGTCACCGGCTCCACCTCCGCGCAGAACGTCAAGGACAAGATCGCCCCCGACGCCCAGCTCCAGGAGTACGGCGGCTACTCCGAGTGCCTGACCGGCCTGGAGAACGGGGTCATCGACGCCGTCACCACCGACGACTCGATCCTCGCCGGGTACGCCTCGCAGGCCGAGTTCAAGGACAAGTTCAAGCTCGGCGGCTTCAAGATGAGCAACGAGAACTACGGCATCGGCGTCCAGAAGGGCAGCGACCTCAAGGCCGAGATCAACACGGCTCTCGAGAAGATGGTCGCCGACGGCTCCTGGGACGCGGCGGTGAAGAAGAACTTCGGCCCCGCCGGCTACCAGAACGAACCCGCCCCGAAGATCGGCGTCATCGTCAAGTGAGCAGGCCGTCGTGTTCGACTTCCTCCAGGGGTACGACCTGCTCGGAGCCTTCTGGGTGACGGTGCAGCTCACCGTCTACTCCGCGATCGGCTCCCTGATCTGGGGGACGCTGCTGGCCGCCATGCGCGTCAGCCCCGTCCCCCTGATGCGGGGCTTCGGCACCGTCTACGTCAACGTCGTCCGGAACATCCCCCTCACCGTCATCATCGTCTTCACCTCGCTCGGCCTGTTCCAGACGCTCGGGGTGAGCCTCGGCGCCGACAGGTTCACCACGATCAACTTCCGGCTCGCCGTCCTCGGCCTCACCGCCTACACCAGCGCCTTCGTCTGCGAGGCGCTCCGCTCCGGCATCAACACCGTCCCCCTCGGCCAGGTCGAGGCGGCCCGCGCCATCGGGCTCAGCTTCCCGCAGGTCCTGCGCATCATCGTGCTCCCGCAGGCCTTCCGCTCCGTCGTCGGCCCCCTCGCCAACGTCCTGATCGCCCTCACCAAGAACACCACCGTGGCCGCGGCGATCGGCGTCGCCGAAGCGGCCCTGCTGATGCGCGAGATGATCGAGAACGAGGCCCAACTCATGCTCATCTCCGCGATCTTCGCCCTCGGCTTCATCTGTCTCACCCTGCCCACCGGGCTGTTCCTCGGCTGGATCGCCAAGAAGGTGGCGGTGAGACGGTGAAGACGAAACCCACGGTCCTCTACGACGTCCCCGGGCCGCGCGCCCGTCGGCGCAACCTCCTCTGGACGCTGCTGTTCGTGGTCGCCCTCGCCGCGGTGGTGTGGTGGGTCGTGGTGAGCCTCGCCGACAAGAACCAGCTCGAATGGGCCAAGTGGGCACCCTTCTTCACCGACGCCCGCGTCTGGGAGACGTACCTCCTGCCCGCCCTGAAGAACACCGTGATCGCCGCGGCGCTCGCCATGGTGATCGCCCTGCCGCTCGGCGCCCTCCTCGGCATCTTCCGGCTCTCCGACCACCGGTGGCTCCGGGGCGCGGCCGGCACCGTCGTCGAGTTCTTCCGGGCCATCCCCGTCCTGATCCTCATGCTCTTCGCCAACGCCGCGTACTCCGAGTTCACCGACATCAGCCCGGACACCCGCCCCCTGTACGCGGTCGTCACCGGCCTCGTCCTCTACAACGCCTCCGTGCTCGCCGAGGTCGTCCGCGCCGGCATCCTGGCCCTGCCCAGCGGCCAGACGGACGCGGCGAAGGCCATCGGCATGCGCATGGGCCAGACCATGGCGTACGTGCTGCTGCCGCAGTCGGTCACCGCCATGCTCCCCGCCCTGGTCAGCCAGCTCGTCGTCATCGTCAAGGACACCGCGCTCGGCGGCGCGATGCTGGGGTTCTCCGAACTCCTCGCCTCCGTAAGGCCGATGAGCGCGAACTACGGCGCCAACGCGATCGCCTGCTTCACGGTCGTCGCCGTGATCTTCGTCGTCCTCAACTTCGCGCTCACCACCTTCGCCTCCTGGCTCGAAGGCCGGCTGCGGCGCGGCAAGAAGTCGACGGGCGCGGTCGTCGGCGTCGAGGCCGTGGAGGAACTGGCCACGCCGGGCGAGCACCTGGGCCCGACCGACGGGACCAGATGACAGCACCGCCGCGCCGCGCGCGGGTCCGGGCCGGCCTCGTCCGGGTCCGCGCGCGGGCCCGCGTGGGTCCGCGCGCGGGGCGGCGCGTCAGGCCTCGGGGAAGGCGAGCACCGCCACGGGGGCGGAGGTCGGCTGCGGCGAGCCACCGGCCGGTTCGACGGTGATCCCCATCCCCGCCGCTCCGTCCACGGGACCTTCGAGGAGGGTCGCCTCGGCGGTGGCGCCCGGGTCCATGAGCCCCGCGGGCCGCATCGTCCCGTCGTCGTCGTACCAGAGCTGGTAGACCTTGCCGGCCGGCGGAGGCGCCATGCCCGACGCCGCGAACACCGCCTGGTCGAGCGAGGCGGAGACGACGACCGTGCCCACGGCGCCCCCACCGAGCCGGCTGGTGGACACCTGGGCGTCCGGCGCGGCCAGGACCACGGCGACGGCGTCGTTCGCCGCCCGCGCCTGTTCCGTCTCCTCCCGGGCCTCGCCGGCCTGCCGGCCCTGCCAGGCCGCGATCCCGCCCAGCCCGACAGCCCCGGCGAGACAGGCCGCGAGGGCCCAGCGCGACCACCGGGCTCCGCGCCGCCCGCGCGGGGTCCGCGCGGCCTCCGAGGCCCGTACGGCCGCCGGGGGTGACGGTGTCTCGGAGGCCCGCTCGGCCGCTGAAGCCCGCGCGGACTCCGGGGGCGACGGCGTCTCCGAAGCCCGCTCGGCCTCCGAGGTCGGCCCGGCCTCGGGAGCGGGCGCCGCTTCCGGGTTGCGCGCCGCCTCCGAGGTCCGCGCCGTCTCCGGGTTCCGCGCCGTCTCCGACGTCCGCGCCGCCCGCGGCGTCGGCGGCGGCTCCTGGCGTACGGTCGCGATGCGCTCCATCACCCCCGCGCGGAGCGAGGCGGGCGGCGGCACCGCGACGGCGAGGCCGAGCCGGGCCACGGTCTCGGAGAACTCCTCGACCTCCCGCGCGCACGACGGGCACCCGGCCAGGTGCAGCCGCACGGCCGCGCGCTCCTCGGGGTCCAGGGCGTCGAGCGCGTACGCCCCGGTCAGCGTGTGCGGATCCACGGCGTTCACGCGCCCACCCCCAGGCAGTCCCTCAGCCGGATGAGACCGTCGCGCATCCGCGCCTTGACGGTACCCAGCGGTGCGGAGAGCAGTTCGGCGACCTCCCGGTAGCTGAGGCCGCGGTAGTAGGCCAGCGTCACCGACTGGCGCTGCAGCTCGGTCAGGCCGCGCAGACAGCGCCGTACCTGCTCGTGTTCCAGACGGCTCTCCACCTGCTCCACGACCTCGTCGTAGGCCGGCGTGTGTTCGAGGAGCGCCACCCGCTTCTCACGGTCCGACGACGCCTGCTCGGAGCGCACCCGGTCGACGGCCCTGCGGTGCGCGAGCGTCAGGACCCACGTCATCACCGATCCGCGCGCCGGCTGGTAGCGGGCCGCGGTGCGCCACACCTCGACCAGCACCTCCTGGGCCACCTCCTCCGACTGGGCGGGGTCCCGCAGCACGGTCCGCACGAGCCCCAGTACCGGTCCGGAGACGGCCTCGAAGACGCCCGTGAAGGCCTGCTGGTCGCCGAGGGCCACCCGGCCCATCAGTTCGGGCAGGTCCGGAGCCGTGGACCGGGCTCCGCCGATCCGCACGTTCTCTGTCACCGGGGAGATCCTCCAGAAAGCAGTCGGGTACGCAGAACATTCGGAGCCGTCGGCCCGCCGGACGGGTCGGATCTCCGAAGTCGCGCACAGCTCCGTTCCACCGAGGGGCGACGGCGCGTCCTCATCACTCATTCGGGCGACAGAGCCGTCCGGATGCGGGCCCGCGCCGAATACCGGGCGTGGGACACACCGGCCGGTGAGCCCCGAAGCCCGAGGAGCGATCATGAACAGCCAGACCTTCCGCCGCGCCACCGTCGCCGTGACCGCCGCCGTCCTGCTGCCGCTGGGCCTGACCGCCTGCTCGGCCGAGGCGAGCGGCGACGGAGCGGCGGCCCCCGCGGCGGCTCCGTCGCAGTCGACCGCGGCCGCCGCGACGGCCGACGGTCCCTTCGGCCCCGGGTGCGCCTCGGTGCCGAAGGAGGGCGCCGGCTCCTTCGACGGGATGGCCGACGACCCGGTGGCCACGGCCGCGTCGAACAACCCGGAGCTGTCGACGCTGGTCGCGGCCGTCAAGCAGGCCGGCCTGGTGGACACCCTCAACAACGCGGAGAACATCACCGTGTTCGCGCCGACGAACGCGGCCTTCGCCAAGATCCCGAAGGCCGACCTGGACAAGGTCCTCGCCGACAAGGCGATGCTGACCGACATCCTCACGTACCACGTCGTGGGCGAGAAGCTGGCCCCGAAGCAGCTGGAGAAGGGCTCCTTCGAGACCCTCCAGAAGGGCACGCTGACCACCGAGGGCTCCGGCGAGTCCTTCACGGTCAACGACTCCGCGAAGGTGGTCTGCGGCAACGTGCCCACCGCCAACGCCACGGTCTACATCATCGACACGGTGCTGATGCCGAAGTAGTCGGCCCTCAGGAGGTCCCGGCGGCGGTCGCGTCCTTCGGCGGAGCACCGCCGCCCCCCGGTCCCGTCGCGCTCCGGCTGAGTTCACCCGGCCACCACGCGACGGGGCCGAGGTCGCGTACGAGGGCGGGGACGAGCAGCGAGCGGACGACGAGGGTGTCCAGGAGCACGCCGAACGCGACGATGAAGGCGATCTGCGCCAGGAAGGCGAGCGGGATGACGCCCAGGGCCGCGAAGGTGGCGGCCAGGACGACACCCGCCGAGGTGATGACACCGCCGGTGGCGGTCAGCCCGCGCAGGACGCCCTCCCGGACGCCGTGCCGCAGCGACTCCTCCCGGACCCGGGACATCAGGAAGATGTTGTAGTCCACCCCGAGCGCCACCAGGAACACGAAGCCGTAGAGCGGTACCGAGGCGTCCGTCCCGGTGAATCCGAAGACGTACCGGAAGACGAGGGCCGAGACGCCGAGCGTGGCCACGAAGTTCAGCGCCACCGTGGCGACCAGCAGCAGCGGCATCAGCAGGGAGCGGAGGAGGCCGACGAGGATGGTCAGGATGATGGCGAGCACCACCGGCACGATCAGTGTCCGGTCGCGCTCGGCGGTCCGCTGGGTGTCGTACCTCTGCGCCGTGTAGCCGCCGACCAGGGCGTCCGACCCCGGGACGGCGTGGACGGCCGGGCGGAGCCGGGCGACGGTCGCCGCGGCGGCTTCGCTGTCCGCCGCGTCGGACAGGGTGACGTCGATCCGGACCCGTCCGTCGACGACCAGGGGGGCGCCGGCGCCCGGCCGGCCGGAGGCGGTGAACGGGACCGCCGAGTCGACTCCCTCGACGTCCTCGGCCGCCGCCGTCACCGCGGCGAGCGAGTCCGCCCCGGCGATCACGACCGCCGGATTGCCCGCCCCGCCGGGGAAGTGGCGCCCGAGCGTCTCCTGCGCGGCGACGGACGGGGCGTCGTTGACGAAGATCTCGTCGAGGGGGACCCCACGGGAATCCAGGACCGGGGCGAAGGCGGCGCAGGCGAGGAGCCCGGCGAGGGTCGCCGCCCAGACCTTGCGCGGGGCCCGGTCCACCAGCGCGGCGACCCGCCGCCAGATGGTGGTGCCACCGCTCTCGGCGTCGGCCGGGCGCGGCCGGGCGGGCCAGTACGCGGCGCGGCCGAGCAGGACCAGGACGGCGGGCAGGAAGGTCAGGGTGCTGAGCACCGCGCAGACGATGCCGATCGCACCCACCGGTCCGAGGGCCCGGTTGTTCGTCAGATCGCTGAGGAGGAGGGCGAGCAGGCCGAGCGCCACCGTGGCCGCGCTGGCCGTGATCGGCCCGGCGGACCGGCGCAGCGCCGCACCCATGGCCGGGAAGCGGTCCCCCTCGCGGCGGGCCAGTTCCTCCCGGTACCGGGCGGCGAGGAGGAGGGCGTAGTCGGTGGCGGCGCCGATGACCAGGATCGACAGGATGCCCTGCACCTGGCCGTCGACGCGGACGATGTCGTGGTCGGCGAGCACGTACACGACCGCGCAGGCCAGGGCGAGCGAGAGCACCGCGCCGACGATGATGACGAGCGGCAGCAGGACGCTGCGGTACACGAGCAGCAGGATGAGCAGCACCGTCACCAGGGCGACCGCGAGCAGCAGCCCGTCGATGCCGGCGAAGGCGTCCGACAGGTCGGCCTGGGTGGCGGCGGGGCCGGCCAGCTGGACGGTCGTCCCGGGGACCGAGGAGGCGGCCCGGTCGATCGCTTCGAGCGTGGGAGCGAGCTCCTCGCCGAGGTCCGGGCGAAGCTGGACGACGCCGCGCAGCGCCTCACCGTCCTCGGACGGGAGGGCCGGGGACGGGGCGCCGACGACGCCGGGTCGGCCGTTCAGCGTGGCCAGCGCGCGGGTGGCTGCGGTCCGCGCCTCGGCGGGGACCGGACCGCCGTCGGGCGAGGTCCAGACGACGAGGGCGGGAAGGGTCTCTTCCTGGCGGAAGGCCCGCTGGGCCTCGATCACCCGGGTGGACTCGGCGCTGCGGGGGAGGAAGGCGGCCTGGTCGTTGGTGGCCACCTCGCCGAGTTTCCCCGCGTACGGGCCGAGGCCGCCGCCGACGGCGAGCCAGAGGAGGAGCAGGACGAGGGGCACGAGACGGACTGCCCGGCGCGTGGGGCGGTACATGCGGACTCCAGGAACGAGGGAGGTCTGGAACATATGTTTCAATGAAAAAGAATCTCAATGATTGAGAGAGATTGAAGCACGGGTGCGGCGGTCACGGGCCCAGGGGGTGGGCGACGACGACGGAGCCGGCCGGTCAGCGGCGGGGCACGCGCAGTTCGCCGAGTTCCTCGTTCAGCGCGTCCAGGAAGCGCAGCGCGGCCGTCAGCTCCTCCTCGTCGAACCTGTGCCGGGCCCGGTCCGCGGCCTGCGCCAGCGGCATGAAGTAACTCCGTGCGGCTGCCCTCGCCCCGTCCACGTAGTGCACGTGCACCACCCTGCGGTCGGCGCTCTCCCGGGAACGCCGGATGTGCCCCGCCTTCTCCAGGCGGTCGAGACAGGCCGTGACGGCCCCCGACGTCAGACCCAGGTGCTCCCGCAGACGCCCGGGAGTCAGCGGCTCCGGGCTGTCCAGGACGACCGAGAGCGCCTGCACGTCCGTGGGATGCAGACCCTGCGCGAGAGCGAAACCATGGACCAGTCGGTTGATCTCGCCGTTCGCCCGCCGCAGCGCGCGGGCGAAGCTCTGGAGATCTCCAGGAGCGCGCTCGGGGCGGGTCCCACCGGTCCCGGAATCCTCTGTACTGGCCACACGATCAGCCTATAGATACCCAGGTGCATCCACAGCGGCGGCGTTCGGGGAAGGGATCAGGAAGCCCCCAGACCCCGCGGGAAGCCTCGCGAGCCGACGGGGCGGCACTCGGAAGGGTGGAGGGCGCCCTCGGAGCAGCCGGGGGAGCCCCTCCCGACAGCGGAACGGAGCAGGTCCATGAGCAAGGCGTCAGGACAGGAGTCCCCGGGGCCGCTCTGCCTCGTCACGGGCGTCAGCGGGTACATCGGCGGACGTCTCGTCCCCGAACTCCTCGCGGCCGGATACCGGGTGCGGTGCCTGGCCCGTACCCCCGCGAAACTCCGGGACCACCCCTGGGCCGGAGAGGTCGAGATCGTCAAGGGGGACGTCACCGACGCCGAAACCCTCGCCCCGGCCCTCCGGGACGTGGAGATCGCCTACTACCTGGTGCACGCGCTGGCCGGCGGGCCCGACTTCGAGCGCACGGACCGCCTGGCGGCCCGCACCTTCGCCGAACAGACCCGCGCCGCCGGCGTCCGCCGCATCGTCTACCTCGGCGGCCTCACCCCCCGGGACATCCCCGACCGGGAGCTCTCGCCGCATCTGCGCTCCCGCGCGGAGGTCGGGCGGATCCTCCTGGAGTCCGGGGTCCCGACGACCGTGCTCCGGGCCGCCGTCATCATCGGCTCGGGCTCGGCCTCCTTCGAGATGCTCCGCTACCTGACCGAGCGCCTGCCGGTGATGGTCACCCCGAGCTGGGTGCGTACCCGGATCCAGCCGATCGCCGTCCGGGACGTGCTGCGCTACCTGGTCGGCAGCGCGCGGATGCCCCAGGAGGTCAGCCGCTCCTTCGACATCGGCGGGCCCGACGTCCTCACGTACCTGACGATGATGCACCGCTACGCCGAAGTCGCCGGGCTGCGGCGCCGGGTCATCGTCCCCGTACCCGTCCTGACCCCAGGGCTGTCGAGCCACTGGATCGGCCTGGTCACTCCCGTGCCGCGGTCCATCGCCCGCCCGCTCGCCGAGTCGCTCCGCTACGAGGTCGTCTGCGACGAGCACGACATCGCCACGTGGGTACCGGACCCGCCCGGCACGCCACTCGGCTTCGACACGGCGCTCTCGCTCGCCCTCGAACGGGTCCGCGAGGCCCGGATCGCCACTCGCTGGTCCTCCGCCTCCGTCCCCGGCGCGCCGAGCGATCCGCTGCCCACCGACCCCGACTGGGCGGGCGGCAGCCTCTACACCGACGAGCGCGAGCTGACCGTCGACGCGTCGCCGGAGGCGCTGTGGCAGGTCGTCGAGGGCATCGGCGGCGAGAACGGCTGGTACTCCTTCCCACTCGCCTGGGCCGTCCGCGGCTGGCTCGACCGGTTGGTCGGCGGCGTCGGACTGCGCCGCGGCCGCCGCGACGCCACCCGTCTGAGGGTCGGCGACTCGCTGGACTTCTGGCGGGTGGAGGAGATCGAACGCGGCCGGCTGCTGCGGCTGCGCGCCGAGATGCGCCTCCCGGGCCTCGCCTGGCTGGAGATGTACGTCGAGCGCGACGGGAACGGAGCGACCCGCTACCGACAGCGGGCGCTGTTCCACCCGCACGGCCTGGCAGGTCAGGCCTACTGGTGGAGCGTCTCGCCGTTCCACGCCGTGGTCTTCGGCGGGATGGCCCGCGAGATCGCGCGGACCGCGGAGACCAACGGGGCGGCGGAACCGGACGGGCGTGGCGGGGAGCCGGGCGACGGGGCGGCCGGGGGCCCGCGTCCCGCGCCCGCGGGGAGCCGCGCGGCCGCGTCCACGCCGGACCGCGAGGAGTGAGGGAGCGCGTCGGGCGGGGGGCGTCGGTGCCCGGGGTCCGTGGAGCGCGGCGTTCCGGCCGCGGGTGGGCCGGGACCGGGCGTTCCGGGGCGCGGGAGGGCCGGGACCGGGCGTTCCGGGCGCGGGAGGGCCGGGACCTGGCGTCGCCGATCCCCTGCCCTCCTCCGCCCGGGGAGCGCATCCGACCGGACCCTGCGGCGCGAACGACTTCCGCAAGGTCAGTCCAGTGACCACCGGGCCGGCCGCGTGCCACGCGGCCGGCGGGGTCCCCTGCCAGGAACGGTGCCATGAACGTCTCGGTCGTCCTCTTCACCTCCGACCTCCGCGTCCACGACCATCCACCCCTGCACGCCGCCGTGGGCCGGGGGAACGAGGTCGTCCCCCTGTTCGTGCGGGATCCGGCGGTGGACCGCGCGGGCCCGGCCGCACCCAACCGGCTCGCCTTCCTCGCGGCCTGTCTCGCCGACCTCGACGCCGGTCTGCGGGAGCGCGGCGGCCGGCTCGTCGTGCGCTCGGGCGACCCGGTCGCCGAGGTGTGCGCCGTCGTGCGCGAGGCCGATGCCGACGACGTCCACATGGCGGCCGGCTGCAGCGGTTTCAGCGCTCGCCGTGAGGACCGCCTGCGCCGCGCCCTGGAGGCCGACGGGCGGCGCCTGTACGTCCACGACGGCGTCGTCACCGCACTGCCCCCCGGCGCCGTGACACCGAGCGGCTCGGACCACTACGCGGTCTTCACCCCCTACTTCGACCGCTGGTCACGTGAGCGGCTGCGCGCACCGATCGCGGCGCCCCGCCACATCCGGGTACCCGGCGGGATCCGCTCCGAGGACCTGCCGTCCCCGACGGACGTCCCCTCCGTCTCCCCGGGCCTCGCCACCGGCGGGGAGACGGAGGGACGGAAGCGCCTCACCGCCTGGCTGGCCCGGGGCGCCGACGGCTACGAGGAGGGCCACGACGACCTCGCCGGTGACCTGACCTCGCGCCTGTCGCCGTACCTCCACTTCGGGGCGGTCTCGGCGGGCGAGGCCGTCCACCGCGCCCGGTCGCGGGGCGGGCCCGGCGCGCAGGCGTTCGTACGGCAGCTCTGCTGGCGCGACTTCCACCACCAGGTCCTCGCCGCGCGCCCCGGCGCGGCCGCGGACGACTACCGCACCCAGCACGACCGCTGGCGGCGCGGGAAGGCGGCCGAGGCCGACCTGCGGGCGTGGCAGGAGGGCCGCACGGGCTACCCGGTCGTGGACGCCGCGATGCGGCAGCTCGCACACGAGGGGTGGATGCACAACCGCGGACGGCTGCTCGCGGCTTCGTTCCTGACCAAGACGCTGTACCTCGACTGGCGCGAGGGCGCCCGGCACTTCATGCGCCTGCTCGTCGACGGCGACGTCGCGAACAACCAGCTCAACTGGCAGTGGATGGCCGGCACGGGCACCGACAGCCGCCCCAACCGGGTGCTCAACCCGATGATCCAGGGCAAGCGGTACGACCCCGACGGCGCCTACGTACGGCGCTGGGTACCGGAACTCGCCGGGCTCGAAGGCCCCGCCGTCCACGAGCCATGGCGACTGCCCGGGCTGGAACGGGCCCGGTTCGACTATCCCGACCCCGTCATCGAACTCGCCGACGGGCTCGGCCGGTTCCGCCACGCACGGAACCGCGACCGGGGCTGAACGAGGCGCACCGGGAACGGGGGGAGAGAGAAGCCCCGCCCGGTCGGGCACTCAGGTCCGCCGCGCCGGCGAGGCGGCGGGCGGCTCACCCTCCTGCGACGTATCGCGGAGCCCGCGCAGGAGGGCCAGGGCCTCCCGCAGCCCGCCGGGGCGCAGCAGCCCCGGCGCGGGGGTCCGGCCCGCCCAGCCGGGTCCCGCGAGGAGGACGACCGGACGGGTCCTGGCGCCCCTGACGCCCCAGGACGTGTCGGCGACGTGCCGCGCCAGCGGATGGTGCGCCGTGGACCGGGCCTGGGCCCACAGCACGACCGCGACGGGTCCCGTCCTCCGTACCGCCTGGTCGAGCGCCTCGGGTGGCACCGCCGCGCCGAACATCAGCGTGGGCGCGCCGATCTCGGCGAGGCCGGCGGCGAGCGCCTCCAGGGGGAGCGTGTGCTGCTCGTCGGGCACGCAGGCGAGCAGGACCGGGGGAGGGCCGGCCGCCGCGGAGCCCGGGCGGGCCGTGGCGCCGAACCGGCGCAGCGCCGACGACACGTGCCAGGAGAGCAGATGCTCGACCTCGACGTACCGGTCCTCCGAGGTCTGCCACTTGCGGCCGACGGCGTGCAGGGCCGGGGCCATCACCTCCTCCCAGGCCGCGACCAGGCCGTGCCGCGCGATGGCGGCCTCCAGGAGCTCGTCCATGGCCCCGGAGTCCAGCCGGACGGCCGCCCGGCCCAGGCCCCGGGCCTGCCGCCGGGCCTCGTCCGCGGACGACTCGTCAGCCGAGCGGGACGCGGGGGGCTCGGCTTCCGCGGAGGGCCGCGCGAGGGGTCCGGAGCCGGGCCGCGGGGCGGGGCCTGCCCCGGCGGAGGCCGGGCCGGTGGGGTCGGCCGGGCCTGTGGGGTCGCTCGGGTCGATGGGGTCGGTCGGGTCGGCGGGGTCGCTCGGGTCGGCGGGTGGGACGGCCGGTCCGGTCGGGGCGGCGTGTCCGGTCAGCGCGGCCGGCCGTGTGCGCGCCGCGCCGGCCAGGGCGGCACAGGCCGCCTCCGCCGGCGGGACTCCCGACGCGGTCAGCCGGCACATCTGCCGCAGGACGGCGACGTCGTCGGGGGTCCACCGTCGGTGCCGGCCGTCCTGGCGGGCGGCCGGGCCGATGCCGTACCGGCGGTCCCAGGAGCGGAGGGTCGTGGGCGCCACTCCCAGACGGCGCGCCACCGCGCCGGTGGTGAGACCCGGCGAGAGCTCGGTCATGGCTCCACGATACGACGCACAAGCGTTGCGAGTGGAGCGCGAACGGTGTCTCGACAGAGCCTGGGAGAGCCCCGCGAGGGGGTCCCGCCCCGTTCGACCGGTCGTCCCCGGTCCAGGCCAGAGGAGCAGTCGTCATGACCGCACCGCGCGTCGTCCTGCGGTCGCCGTCCCCGGCGGAGGCCCGCACCCTGTCCGACCGCGAGGTCGCCGAGGGCTTCGTGCGCGGCGACGACCGGTGCCTCGCCGTCGCGTACGTCCGGTGGTCCGGCCTCGTGTCCGCGCTCGCCACCCGCTGCCTGGGCGACGCCAAGGAGGCCGAGGACGTCGTCCAACAGGTCTTCTTCGCCGCCTGGCGCGGCCGCGCCGGTTACCGACCGGAGCGCGGTCCGTTCCCCGGATGGCTCGTCGGCATCACACGGCGGAAGATCGCCGACGCCCTGACGGCGCGCACCCGCCGCCGGGACCTGGTGGTCGCGGCCGGGGTGCGACTGTCCCTGGGGGACGACGTGGCGGCCCACGGCCCCGACGCCGTCCTCGACCGTCTCGTGATCACCGGTGAGCTGGCGAAACTCCCCGCCGCGCAGCGCGAGGTACTGGCGATGGCCTTCTACGGGGACCTCACGCAGGCGCAGATCGCCGCGCGTACCGGACTACCGCTGGGCACGGTGAAGAGCCACGCCCGGCGGGGGCTCGACCGGATGCGGCGCTCCCTGAGCGAGGTGCCCGCCGGGAGCGGTCGCGGCACGGCCCTCGCGAGCTGAGAGAGCCAACGACGCACGAGCGACGCGGTCGACCAGAGGGTAGGGCGGCACGCGTCCGGACCGCGTCCCCGCCCCCTGCGGGGGGCGGGGACGCGGACGGGGTCGTGGAGGGGCGGCCCGGGAGGGCCGGTCGCTTCCGTGTCTCACCCTTCGGGGTGAATCACCCCCATCCTGGGCGCCGTTGATGCCGAATGAGTGGCATGACCCTCTCCTCGCCCCCGCGCGAGCCCACACGCACGGACCGACTCCTGGCGGCGGTCGGCGGTTTGCTCGCCGCCTATGTCTCCCTCGCCGTGGCGGACGTCGCCGCCTTCTGGGTGCGGCCCGAGGCGAGCCCCGTACCCGCCGTGGGCGGCGCTGTCGTCGACCGGACCCCCGCCGCCGTCAAGGACTGGGCCATCCGCGCCTTCGGCGAGGCCGACAAGGCCGTCCTCCAGCTCGGCATCCTCGTCCTGCTCGGGGCTCTCGCCGCCGGGATCGGCCTCCTCGCACTGCGTCACCGACTCCTCGGCGCGGCAGCGGTCGGCGCGTTCGGCCTCCTCGGCGCCCTGGCGGCCGTCACCCGCCCCGACTCGGACTCGGCCATTGACGCCGTGCCCTCCCTCGTGGGCGCGGCCGCCGGCGCGCTCCTGCTCTACATCCTGATCGGCTGCCTCACCCGTGGCGCCGCCGGAACAGGAACCGAGGCCGGAGCCGGAACCGGAACCGGGACCGAGGCCGGAGCCGGAGCCGTCCGTGACGGCCGCCGGAGCTTCCTGATCGTCGCCGCGGCCGGCGGCCTCGCCGCGACCGGCGCCGCCGCCGTCGCCCGCGCGGTCGGCAGCCCCGTCGAGGGGAACGCCGTCGCCTCCCGTGCCGCCCTGCGCCTGCCCCGGCCCACGTCCCCCGCACCGGCCGTACCGGCCGGGACCCAGCTCCGGGTGCCCGGGATCAGCCCGTTCCTCACCCCCAACCGCGACTTCTACCGCGTCGACACCGCGCTCGTCGTCCCCAAGGTCGACGCCGAGCGCTGGCGCCTGCGCCTCCACGGCAGCGGTGTCCGCGAGGAACTCACCCTCACGCTGCCGGAGCTGATTTCCCGTCCGGCGATCGAGCGCGACATCACCCTCGCCTGCGTCTCCAACGAGGTCGGCGGACCCTATGTCGGCAACGCCCGCTGGCTCGGCGTCTCCCTCGCGGACCTCCTTCGCGAGGCCGGCGTCCGCCCGCCCTCGGAGGGCGGACCCGCCGACCAGCTCGTCGCCCGCTCCGTCGACGGCATGACCATCGGCACCCCCGTCGAGGAGGTCATGGACGGCCGTGACGCCCTCCTCGCCTTCGGCATGAACGGCGAACCCCTGCCCTTCACCCACGGCTTCCCCGTCCGCATGCTCGTTCCCGGTCTCTACGGGTACGTCTCGGCCTGCAAGTGGATCGAGTCGATCGAGCTCACCACCTTCGACGCCTACGACGCCTACTGGGTCCCGCGCGGCTGGGCCGCCGAGGCACCCGTCAAGACGCAGTCCCGCATCGACACCCCCCGCCCCCTGGCCCGGCCCACCGCCGGCACCGTGATGATCGCCGGAGTGGCCTGGGCCCAGCACCGGGGCATCACCCGCGTCGAGGTACGGATCGACGAGGGCCCCTGGCGGGACGCCCGCCTCGCCGCCGAGGACAGCCGTGACACCTGGCGCCAGTGGACGTACCCCTGGACGGCCGACCCGGGCCGGCACACCCTCACCGTGCGCGCCACCGACGGCACCGGCACCACCCAGTCCGAACAGCGCACCGACACGATGCCCGACGGGGCCCAGGGTTGGCACTCCGTCGTCGTGACGGTGAAGTGACCCGGTGGTACGGCGCGACGAATCGTAACGAAGCGGTTCCGCCGGTCCGTTCGGGCCGTTCATGAGGGACACTGCTTCCGTGCGTGGACATCTTCCGGACGAGAACCCTGGGTTCGTGGGGCGCCGCACGGAACTGGGCCGAATATCCGCCGCGTTGGCGGAGCGCCGCCTCGTCACCGTGACCGGCGTCGGCGGCGTCGGCAAGACCCGTCTCGCGCTGCGCGCCGCGCACCGCGCGGCCGGGCGGTTCCCGGACGGCGCCTGGTGGACCGACCTGACCCCCCTCGACGGCGACCGCCTCCTCGTCGCGCTCGTCGCCGACTCCGTCGACCTCGCCGACCACACCCCCGGCATGGCGAGCACCGCGCTCTGCCGGAGGCTCGCAGAGGACCGGCTGCTCCTCGTCCTCGACTCCTGCGAGCACCTCGCCGGTCCCTGCGCCCGGCTCGTCGCCGACCTGCTCGCCGCCGCCCCCGGACTCACCGTCCTCGCCACCAGCCGCCGCCCCCTCGGTGTCGACGGCGAGCGGATCGTCGCCCTCGACCCGCTGCCGCCCGCCGGGCGGGACGCCCTGGAGCTGCTCCGCCGGGCCGCCGGGGAGGACTTCCCCGCCGCCGGGCCCGCCGGGGAGATCTGCGTACGCCTCGAAGGCATCCCCCTCGCCCTGGAACTGGCCGCCGCGCAGATCCGCCTCCAGGGCGCCGAGGCCGTCCGCGACCAGCTCGGGACCCGCCTCGACACCCCGCCGGGAGCCCGCTTCGAGCTGCTCGCCCACACCGACCGGGTGTGGCCGAGCCGCCATCAGACCCTGCGCGCCGCCATCGGCTGGAGCCACGAGCTGTGCGCCCCGCTCGAACGCCTCCTCTGGGCCCGTCTCTCCGTCTTCCGCGGCCCCTTCGACCTCCCGTCGGCGATCGCCGTCTGCTCCGGCGGTCCGCTGACCCCCGCGTCCCTGCCGGAAGCCCTCGACGGACTCGTCCGCTCCTCCGTGGTCCGCCCGCCCGACGCGTCCGGACGCCACCGGATGCTCGACACGATCCGCGCGTACGGGGCGACCTGGCTGGACCGGACCGGCGAGACCGGGACGGTCGCCGACCGGCACGCCGCCCACTTCCGTGGCCTCGCCCGCCGGGCGGACACCGAGTGGCTCGGCGCCCGCCAGCTCCGCTGGTACCGCAGCGTCGACGCCCACCACACCGATCTCCGTACCGCCCTCGACCGGCTGCTGCGCACCGACCCGGACGCGGCGCTCGACCTCGTCGGCTCCGTCGCCTTCGCCTGGTCCTGCCGCGGGCGCCTCCGCGAGGCCCGCGACGGCCTCGAACAGGCCCTGCTCCTCAGCGACTCCCGGGGCCGCGCCCGAGCCCGCGCCCTCTGGGCGCTCGGCGTGACCCTCGTCCTCCAGGGCGAGTCCGGCCCGGCCCAGGAGGTCAGCGAACGCTGCGCCCGTGAGGCCCGCTACACGGAGTACGAGGAGGCCTTGGAGGGACGGTGGGGGGAGCGGCCCGGGGGACGGTCGGACGAACGGTCCGGGGAACGGCCGGGGGAGCGGCCCGAGGGACGCCCGGGGTCCCGGCCGGCAGGTGCGCCGGACGATCCGGACGCGGTGGCCGGGCGGCCCCGGCCCGGTGACCTCACCCTGGACGCCGCCGCCCTGGCGGGGCTCCTCGCCCTGACCACCGCCCGCCCCATGGCCGCCTTCGTCGTCGTGGACCACGTCCTCGACGCCGTGCCCGGCGGACCGGCCGACTCCGCCGCCCGGCTGCGCTGCGGCCTCGTACGGGTCTTCGCCCTCACCGGCCTCGGCCGGCTCGCCGAGGCCCGCGAGCGGGCGCTCGCGCTGCGCGCCCTCTGCGAGGAGCTCGACGAGCACTGGACGCGCACCGCCCTGGAGTACCAGCTCGCGCTCACCGGCCTCCTGGAGGGCGACCCCGCGGCCGCCGCCGGACACGCCCGCGAGATGCTCGAAGGCACCCGGCGGCTCGGCGCGAGCCTGGGCGTCGCCCTCGGCCTCGACGTCCTCGCCACGGCCCTCGCGGCCGCCGGAGACGGTGAGCGCGCCGCCGACGTCTCCGGCACGGGCGAGGCGTACTGGCGCTCCACCGGCCAGCCCCGCCGTGGTCTGCCCGGGCTGCGCGCCCTCCGCGAGAAGTACACCGACACGGCCCGCGCGACGATCGGCGAGCCCGCCTACGAGGAGATCTTCCTGCGCGCCCTCGCGGGCCTCCCGCAGGACGGCCTCGACCGGGCGCTGCGCGGCTCCCCGCAGTCCTGACGACGGCCCGAGCCGTACCGGCCGGCGCCGGCGGCCACGGCCGGCCCCGAGACCGTCGCCGACCGGTCCGGCGCCGGGGTGTCGTGGGGCTGTCCTGGCAGTGTTCCGGGTCTGTGACACAGCGGTCTCCGGTACTGCGTCGGGGCCGGGCCGTTGCTACGTTCCGGGCAGGGGTGCGGCCCGCGGGGCCGCCCGAACAGGGGGAGTCCCGAATGAACGTCGACCGCCTCAGACCCACCGTCCTCACGCTGGCCGCCCTCACCCTGGCCGTCGCGCTCACCGGCTGCCAGGAGAGCGGATCCGCCGCCGGGGGCGCCGCGCCGGGTGTGACCGCCGAGGCGCCCGAGACGTCAGGGGACCCGGGGCCCACCGCCGAGCCGTCGGCGGAGCCTCCGACCGAGGCCCCGACCACTCCGGCCCCCGCACCGACGACGACGAAGCCCACGACCGACAAGCCCGCGACCGACAAGCCCGCGACCGACAAGCCCGCGACCGACAAGCCCGCGACCGACAAGCCCGCGACCAACAAGCCCACGACCGACAAACCCGCGACGAAGAAGCCCTCCACGAAGAAGCCCGGCGGGTCGAAGTCCGGGGCGTCCGAAGACGCGTCGGCCGACTGTGTCGACGCGCCGCCGAGCCCCGACGACGTCGACCCCGACGAGATCGCCCTGTACCGCGTCGAGGAACTCGACGGCAGCACCGGGAAGGTGAACCTCGTCCTCCAGCACGGAGCCTGGGGCTGCGGTGCGGCGGACACCGACGGCGCTCCCTTCGTCGGCACCGGCGAGGAGAGCCGCTGGGCCCTCGACCAGGCCGCGTACGTCACCGTCACCACCCCGATCGTCGAGAGCACCGAGAACCAGCGGATCGGTGTCCAGGAGCTGATCGACTGGGTCGACGCGCATCCGGACTCGGGCCTGGTCTTCCGGTACGAGACCGGCGACGACGGGGCGATCCACCGGTTGGAGCAGGTCTTCACCCCGTGAGCCGAGCGGGGACGCGGCGGCGGCCCCACTCGTCGGCAGGCAGACGGCGCCCCTTTCCGGACACGACCTGGCACCCATCGGCAGGACACCACGACGCGCCCGGCGCACCATGAGGGGATGGACGGATCCCCGAGCGGGCCGGGTGACATCAGCGCACCGGGACGGCTCGCGGGCCCCGAGGAGGGCATCACCTCCGAGGAGCTCGCCCTCGCCGCCCGCAACCACGGGCTGCCCCTCGAAGCGCTGCGGTACGACGTCACCCCGCCCGGCCTCCACTACGTGCTCGTGCACTACGACATCCCCGCCACGGACCCGGACGGCTGGCGGCTCACCGTCGGCGGGCGGGTGCTCCGGCCGCTCGCCCAGGACCTCGACGCGCTGCGCGCACGGCCCTCCGTCACCCGCCGCGTGACCCTGGAGTGCGCCGGGAACGGCCGCGCCCGGCTCACCCCGCGCCCCGTCAGCCAGCCCTGGCTCGTCGAGGCGGTCGGCACCGCCGACTGGACGGGCATCCCGCTCGCCGCGCTGCTCGCGGAGGCCGGGACCGCCGAGGACGCGGTCGAGGCCGTGTTCACGGGCGCCGACCACGGGGTCGAGCGGGGCGTCGAGCAGGACTACCGCCGCGGCCTGCCCCTGTCGGTGGCGGCCGACCCGGCGCGGGACGTCCTCGTCGCGTACGCGATGAACGGCGCGCCCCTGCCCCCGCAGCACGGCTCCCCCCTCCGGCTCGTCGTCCCCGGCTGGTACGGCATGGCCCACGTGAAGTGGCTCCACGACATCACGGTCACCGCAGACCCGTACACCGGCTTCCAGCAGAGCGTCGCCTACCGCGTCCGGGGCGCGACGGCCGCCGACGACGACCCCGGCGAGCCCGTCACCCTCATCGCGCCCCGCGCCCTGATGATCCCGCCCGGCTTCCCGGACTTCATGTCCCGCGCCCGGGTCGTCCGCCCCGGGCCCGTCCCCCTCGCCGGGCGCGCCTGGTCCGGCCACGGACCGGTCACGCGCGTCGAGATCAGCGTGGACGGCGGCGCGGCCTGGACGGATGCCGCGCTCGACCACGACACCGCGCACCCCTGGGCCTGGTCGTCCTGGTACGGCACCTGGACGGCGACACCGGGGCGGCACCGCCTCACCGCGCGGGCGACCGACGCCGAGGGGCACGTCCAGCCGCTCGCCGCCCCGTGGAACCGCGGCGGCTTCGCGAACAACCTCGTGCAGCGGGTCGAGGTGTTCTGCGTACCGGACCCGTCCGACGCCTGATCGGGCGGCGCGTAGAGTCGTCCCCGGTATCACCGCGGTACACCGCACCCCGCCCGACCCCGACGAGGAGACCCCCGTGACCGACCCGGCGTCCACCGCCCTCCAGCAGCAGATCGCCCGGGAGCTCGAGGTGTCCGACACCTTCGACCCGGCCGTGGAGATCGAGCGCCGAGTGGCCTTCCTCGCCGAGCGCCTCACCTCCACGGGGCTGCGCTCCCTCGTCCTCGGCATCAGCGGGGGCGTCGACTCGACCACCGCCGGCCGGCTGTGCCAGCTCGCCGTCGAGCGGGTCCGGGCCGCCGGGCACGACGCGACCTTCTACGCCATGCGCCTGCCGTACGGCGTCCAGGCCGACGAGAGCGACGCGCAGACCGCCCTCGGCTTCATCCGCGCCGACCAGGTCCTCACCGTCGACGTGAAGGCCGCGAGCGACGCCGCCCTGGACGCCTGCCTCGCGGGCGGGGTGGCCTTCCGCGACGCCCACCACCAGGACTTCGTCCAGGGCAACATCAAGGCCCGCCAGCGGATGATCGCCCAGTACGCGGTCGCCGGCGCCCACGACGGTCTCGTCGTCGGCACCGACCACGCCGCCGAGGCCGTCTCCGGCTTCTTCACCAAGTTCGGCGACGGCGCCGCCGACGTCGTCCCGCTCACCGGCCTCACCAAGCGGCGCGTCCGCGCGGTCGCCGCCGAGCTCGGCGCCCCGGCCGGTCTGGTGTGGAAGGTCCCGACGGCCGACCTGGAGACCCTGGACCCGGGCAAGCCCGACGAGGACGCCCTCGGCGTCACGTACGACGACATCGACGACTTCCTGGAGGGCAAGCCGGTCGCGGAGGCCGCCTTCGCCTCCATCGTCCGCCGCTACCGGCTCACCGAGCACAAGCGACAGCTGCCGATCGCTCCCTGAGCGGTTCACGGCCCGTCGGCGGATCCTGGAAGGGGGTCTCGGAAGAGTCTCCCGGAAGGGAGTACGCCATGTTCGGCGAGACCACGGCGTTCAGCGGCTTCTCGGTCGACGACCTCGACGCCGCCCGGCGCTTCTACGGCGAGACCCTCGGTCTGAAGGTGGAGGGACAGGGGGAGGGCGACATGCGCATGCTCCTCCTCACCCTGGCCGGCGGGGCGCGGATCTTCGTCTACCCGAAGGAGAACCACACCCCCGCCTCGTTCACGATCCTCAACTTCGAGGTCGACGACGTCGACCGGGCCGTCGACGAGCTGGCGGCGCGCGGGGTGACCCCGGAGCGCTACCCCGAGTTCGAGGCGGACGAGAAGGGCATCATGCGGGGCGGTGACGGCAGGCCGACGATCGCCTGGTTCACGGACCCCGCGGGGAACGTCCTCTCCGTCCTCAACGAACACGGCTGAGCCGCCGGGACCAGGGGTTCCGCACCCGAACGGCCCGGCCGCGGTGCGGACCGCCCCCGTTCCCCCTGCAATGGGAAGGTGACCGCGCCGCCCGACGACTGCCTCGCCCGCAACGAGTGGATCTGCGGCGCCTACGTGTCCTCACGGCGCGAGATCCTCGCCGACGCCGTCGTCCAGCACCTCCAGCTCACCGCGGTCTCGGTCGCCCTCGCCCTGCTGCTCGCCCTGCCGCTCGCGATCGTCGCCCGCCGCTGGCGCTGGGCGGCCGGGCCCGTCCTCGGGATCACCACGGTCCTGTACACGATCCCGGCGCTCGCGATGTTCTCGCTGCTCCTGCCCGTGTACGGACTCTCCGCCGCCCTGGTCGTGGCCGGTCTCGTCCTGTACTCGCTCACCCTCCTCGTACGGAACGTCCTCGCCGGGCTCCGCGCCGTCCCCGAGGAGACGCGCCAGGCCGCGCGCGGCCTCGGGTACGGGCCGATCCGCCTCCTCCTCGCCGTCGAACTGCCCCTCGCGCTGCCCGCCGCCATGGCCGGGCTCCGCATCGCGACCGTCTCCGCCGTCTCCCTCGTCACCATCGGCGCGATCGTCGGCCACGGCGGCCTCGGCAACCTGATCTACGCCGGGATGAACACCTACTTCAAGGCCCAGGTCCTCACCGCCTCCGTCCTCTGCGTCGTCATCGCCGTCACCGCGGACCTGCTCCTGCTCGGCGCGCAGCGGCTGCTGACCCCCTGGACCCGGGGGCAGGCCGCGTGACGACGCTGAGCGACGCCTGGTCCTGGCTCACGACCGCCGCTCACTGGTCCGGCGAGAACGGCGTCTGGCAGCGGCTCGGCGAGCACGTGTTCCTCACCGTCGTCTGCCTCGCGCTCAGCTGCCTCGTCGCCCTGCCCGTCGCGCTCGTCCTCGGCCACCTCGGCAAGGGCGGCGCGCTCGCCGTGAACCTCGCCAACGCGGGCCGTGCCGTGCCCACCTTCGCCGTCCTCGTCCTGCTGCTGCTCAGCCCCCTCGGCCCGTACGGCGAGTGGCCGACGATCATCGCGCTCGTCCTCTTCGCGGTGCCCCCGCTGCTCACCAACGCGTACGTCGGGATGCGGGGCGTCGACGCCGACGTCGTGCGGGCCGCCCGGGGCATGGGCATGACGGGCGGTCAGACCCTCGCCCGGGTCGAGCTGCCGCTCGCGCTGCCGTTCGTCCTCACCGGCGTACGGATCGCGGCCGTCCAGCTCGTCGCCACCGCCACCGTGGCCGCGCTCGCGGGAGGCGGCGGGCTCGGCCGCATCATCACCGCGGGGTTCAACCTCGCCTCCACCCCGCAGGTCGTCGCCGGGGCCCTCCTCGTGGCCGCCCTCGCGCTCCTGGTGGAGGGGGTCTTCGAAGCGGTCCAGCGCCTCGCGCCCGCCGGGGCGCGGGGGAGCGGCGCGTGAGGCCGCCCCGCGTACCCCTCGCCGCCCTCGTACTCTCGCTCGCTCTCACCGGCTGCGGCACGGGCCCGAGCCTGGAGGACCAGGGCGAGGTCACCGCCCCGCCGGGGGACAGCCGCAGCCTGACCGTCGGCTCGGCCGGCTTCACCGAGAGCGACCTGCTCGCCCAGATGTACGCGCTGCTCCTTCAAGAGGCCGGCTACCGTACGAAGATCCTCTCCGTCACCAACCGCGAGCTGTACGAACCCGCCCTGGAGAGCGGGCAGATCGACGTCGTGCCGGAGTACGCGGCGACCTTCGCCGACTGGCTGAACGCCAAGGCCAACGGCGCGGACGCGCCGACCGTCGGCTCCCCCGACCTGACCGCGACCATGACCGCTCTCCGCGCCCTCGCCGCCCCGCGCGGGCTCACCGTCCTCGACCCCGGCCGCGCCGTCGACCAGAACGCCTTCGCCGTCACCGCCGCGTACGCCGCCGAGCACCGTCTGAAGACCCTGAGCGACCTCGGCGCCGCCCGGCTCCCCGTCAGGCTCGCGGCCGGCGACGAATGCGTCCAGCGGCCGTACTGCGCCCCCGGTCTGACGAAGGTCTACGGCATCGAGGTGACCGCCGTCGACCCGAAGGGCGTCGGGACGACCCAGGCGAAGCAGGCCGTCCAGAGCGGCCAGGACCAGCTGGTGCTCACGACGACCACGGACGCCACGCTCGACGACTTCGGGCTCGTCCTGCTCGCCGACGACAAGAACCTCCAGAACGCCGATCACATCGTGCCCGTCGTCAACCGAGCCCGGGCCGGGAGAACGGGCGTCACGGAGGCCCTCGACCGTCTCAACACCGTGCTGACCACGGCCGATCTGGCGGAGCTCAACGAACGGGTGGACAGCTGGCGCCGCCTCCCCGAGGACGTGGCGCGGAACTACCTCACCGGCAAGGGGCTGATTCCGCGCTGACGATCGCGGTTCGGGGGTCAGCCCGCTGAACAGCGTCTCTTGTCATGACCCTTGCGGGGCGCTCCGGACCCCTGGTATTCATCCGTCAGGAAAGTTTCCTTCCAGTCCGACGGGCTTTCCCTCACCCCTCGTTCATCGTTCCGTGGAGACCCCCATGACTTCGGCACGATCCGTACGCCCCCGTCCCCACCTCCGCCCCGGACTCCGGCGGCTCGGCGTCGCCGGCACCGCCCTCGGCGCCCTGCTCCTCGGCCTCGCCGCCGCCCCGCCCACCGCGAGCGCCGCCCCCGTCATCCACGAGGCGGAGACGGCCACCGTCTCCCAGGGCCTCGCCGAGTCCGACCATGCCGGATACACCGGCACGGGCTTCGTCAACTACGGCAACGTCAGCGGCAGTTACGTCCAGTGGAACGTCAACGCCGCCCAAGCGGGCACCGCAACGCTCACCCTGCGCTACGCCAACGGCACGACGACCAACCGCCCGATGGACATCACCGTCAACGGCGCCACCGCCGTCTCCGGCAAGGCCTTCGCCGGTACGGGAGCCTGGACCACCTGGGCCACCACCCAGGTCACCGCCACCCTCAAGGCGGGCGCCAACACCGTCCGCGCCACCGCCACCACCGCGAACGGCGGCCCCAACGTCGACCACCTCGCCGTCGACACCGGCACCACGACCCCGCCGCCCACCGGCACCACCCCCGCCGCGATCAACGGCCAACTGAAGGTCTGCGGCACCAAGCTCTGCAACAGCTCCGGCAATCCGATCCAGCTGCGCGGCATGTCCAGCCACGGCACCCAGTGGTACGCCCAGTGCCTGACGGGCGGCTCTCTCGACGCCCTCGCCAAGGACTGGAACGCCGACGTCCTGCGCGTCTCCACGTACGTCCAGGAGGAGGGGTACGAGACCGATCCCCGCAAGTACACCGACCTGGCGCACTCGCTCATCGAGCAGGCCACCGCACGCGGCATGTACGTGATCGTCGACTGGCACATGCTCGACCCGGGCGACCCGCAGTACAACCTCGCCCGCGCCAGGACCTTCTTCACCGAGATCGCCCAGCGCCACGGCGCCAAGACCAACCTGCTCTACGAGATCGCCAACGAGCCGAGCGGCGTCGCCTGGTCCCGCATCAAGAGCTACGCCGAGGAGCTCATCCCCGTCATCCGCGCCAAGGACGCCGAGACCCCGGTCCTCGTCGGCACGCGCGCCTGGTCGTCGTTCGGCGTCTCCGAGGGCTCCGACGAGTCCGAGGTCGTGTCCAACCCCGTGAACGCGGCCAACATCATGTACACGTTCCACTTCTACGCGTACTCCCACCGGGACGAGTACCTGAACACCCTCTCCCGCGCCGCCGACAAGCTGCCCGTCTTCGTCACCGAGTTCGGCACACAGAACTACGCGGGCGAGGGGACGAACGACTTCACCATGACGCAGAAGTACCTCGACCTGATGGCCGCCAAGAAGATCAGCTGGGTCAACTGGAACTTCTCCGACGACGACCGCAGCGGCGCCGTCTTCAAGCCCGGCACCTGCGCCGCCGGGGGAACCTGGACCGGCACCACCTCCCTCAAGCCCGCCGGCGTCTGGATCCGCGACCGCATCAGGACGGCGGACTCCTTCCCCACCTCCTGACCCGCCCCGCGCGTGTCCGGTACGCCCCCGCCGTGTGATCCACTGTCCTGGCGGGGGCGTACCGATCAGGAGCAGCAGGAGCAGCGTTGACCACCTACCGCCAGCCGGGCCTCGTCCTCACCGACCACCGCTTCCCCGTCCCCCTCGACCACGCCCGCCTCGACGGCGAGCGGATCGAGATCTTCGGCCGCGAGCTCGTCGCGAGCGGGAAGACCGAAGGGGACCGGGAGCGGCTCCCCTGGCTGGTCTACCTGGAGGGCGGGCCCGGCTTCGGCGCCCGCCGCTTCGTCGGCCCGCAGGCCTGGCTCGGCCGGGCCGTACGCGACTACCGCGTCCTCCTCCTCGACCAGCGCGGCACCGGCCGCTCCACCCCGGCCAACCGCCAGACCCTGCCCCTGCGCGGCGGCCCGCGCGAGCAGGCCGACTACCTCGCCCACTTCCGCGCCGACTCGATCGTCAAGGACTGCGAGCTCATCCGGCGGCGGCTCACCGGCGGCGCGCCCTGGACCGTCCTCGGCCAGAGCTTCGGCGGCTTCTGCGCCACCCACTACCTCTCGACCGCGCCCGAGGGCCTGGCGACGGTCCTCGTCACCGGTGGCCTGCCCTCCCTGTACGCCACGGCCGACGAGGTCTACCGCGCCGCCTACCCTCGCATCCGGCGCAAGAACGAGGCCCACTTCGCCCGCTATCCGCAGGACGCCGAGCGTGCCCGGGCGATCGCCGCGCACCTCCTCGACCGCGAGGTCACCCTCCCCGGCGGCGGGCTCCTGACCGTCGAGGCGTTCCAGTCCCTCGGCATCCTCCTCGGTTCCGGCGACGGCACCCACCAGCTCCATCTGCTCCTGGAGCACGCCTTCGTCCCCACCCCGGGTGGTCCGGCGCTCGCCGACGCCTTCCTGGAGCAGGTCCAGGCCCACCTGTCGTACGCGGGACACCCGCTCTACGCCGTGCTCCACGAGGCCATCTACGCCCAGGGGCAGGGCCCCACCGACTGGGCCGCCGAGCGCGTCCGGGGCGAGTTCCCGGAGTTCGACGCCGCCTCCGCCCTCTCCGGGGGCGAGCCCTTCCTCTTCACCGGCGAGACCGTCCACCCCTGGCACTTCACCACCGACCCCGCCCTGCGCCCGCTCGGCGAGACCGCCTCCCTCCTCGCCGAGCGGGAGGACTGGGCCCCGCTCTACGACCCCGAGCGCCTCGCCGTCAACGAGGTCCCGGTCGCCGCCGCCGTCTACCACGACGACCTCTACGTGGACACCGCCCACTCGCTCGAAACGGCGGACGCCGTGCGCGGCCTGCGGACCTGGGTGACCGACGAGTTCGAGCACGACGGGGTACGGGCCGGCGGCCCGCGCGTCCTCGACCGGCTGCTGTCCCTCGCCAGGGACGAGGTCTGATCGCCCGGGACCGGTCGTGGTGGCCCAGGACCGGGACCGGTCGTGATCGCCCGGACCCTGTCCTGATCGTTCGGGCATAGGATTCGGCGCGCAATCGACCAGCAATGCGGCCGCGGGTGGCGCGGTGCGTGTGAAGGGGGCCCGGATGGCGGCGCGACGCGAGACTCCGGCGTCCGGCCGGGAGCTGAAGTTCCGGGCCCTCATGGCCGAGCTGCGGCGCGGAATCCTCGACGGCACCTGGCCGCCCGGCAGCAAACTCCCCACCGAGCGCGCCCTCGCCACCGAGACGGGCCTGTCGGTGACGACCGTCCGCCGCGCCTACGAGGACCTCGTCGCCCTCGGCCTCGTCGAGCGGCGGCAGGGTGCGGGCTCGTTCGCCGCCAACCGCCCCGAGCGGGACGGGACCGGCCGGCGGATCGTCGGCGTCCTCGTCCCCGACACCACGTTCTACTACCCCCGCGTGCTCCAGGGCATCGAGAAGGAACTCGCGGCGGACGGCGCCCGGCTCGTCCTCGCCTGCTCCCATTACGACCCCGACGAGGAGGACGCCGCCGTCGAGCGGCTCCTCTCCGACGGCGTTCACGGGCTCCTCCTCGTCCCGAGCCTGCACACCGCCACCGATCCCGGCCGGCGCGCCGAGGAACTCCTCGCCCTGCCCGTGCCCGCCGTCCTCGTCGAGCGCCGGCTCGCCGCCCACGGCCCGGGCGACGCGACCGAGCACGTCTGCACGGACCACGAGGGCGGCGCCTACGACGCCGTGCGCCATCTGAGCGGCCTCGGCCACGAGCGGCTCGGTCTCGTCGCCCGGACCGACGCGCCCACCACCGCGCCCATCGAGTCCGGCTTCGCGCGGGCGCTCGCCGACCTCGGACTCCCCGAAGCGCCGCCGTACGAGCGGGACGTCATGGCCCGCTGGGACCCGGACCGCGCCGACCGGGCCCTGGCAGCCCTGCGGGCCGCCGGGGTCACCGCCGCGCTCTGCTTCGGCGACCGGGAGGCCGCGCTGATGCTCGGCGCGGTCCGCCGGGCCGGGCTCCGGGTGCCCGAGGACCTGGCCCTGATCAGCTACGACAACGAGTTCGCCGATGTCGCGGAGACCCCGCTGACGGCCGTCTCGCCGCCCAAGTACCAGCTCGGACGGCTCGCTGCGCAGATCCTGCTCCGGCGCCTCACGGAGGGCGAGGCCGCCCCGCTCCACCAGGTGCAGCTGCGGCCCCGGCTCGTCGTCCGCGCCTCCTGCGGGGGCGGACGACGCGGCACCGGCGCTCTGGGGAGCGCGGAAAAGTCCAAGCGGTGAGTACCTATTGCTCATGGTGTGCTCCTGCTCCGGGCCGGTAGAACTCGGTCCGGACCCCACTGGGGAGTCCGCGAGGAGAGGACCCGCACCATGAGCACCCACGTCACGGCGGAGATCGCCAGCCAGCCCGACTGCTGGCGCCGGGCCGCCGAGGGCGCCGACCGCCACGCCGCCCGGCTGCCGCGCAGGGGCGAGCGCGTCGCCGTCGTCGGCTGCGGCACCTCGTACTTCATCGCCCGCGCCTACGCCGCGCTGCGCGAGTCCCTCGGCGCGGGCGAGACCGACGCGTTCCCCGCCTCCGACCGGACCCCGCTCGGCCGCGGCTACGACCGGATCGTCGCCCTCACCCGCTCCGGTACGACCACGGAGGTCGTGGACCTCCTCGCCGGCGCGGCCGGCCGCATCCCGACCCTCGTGCTCACGGGCGTCCCCGACAGTCCGGCGGGACGGCTCGCCGACGAGCTCGTCGACCTCGCCTTCGCCGACGAACGCTCCGTCGTCCAGACCCGGTTCGCGACGACGGCCCTCCAACTCCTGCGCGCGGGGCTCGGGGTGGACCTTGCCCCCGCGATCGCCGACGCGGAACTCGTGCTGTACGAGCGGCTGCCGGCCGCCTGGGAGCGGCGCGGCCAGTTCACCTTCCTCGGCACCGGCTGGACCGTGGGTCTCGCCGACGAGGCGGCGCTCAAACTCCGCGAAGTGGCCCGCGCCTGGACGGAGTCGTACGCGGCGATGGAGTACCGGCACGGCCCGATCAGCATCAGCGACCGGACCAGCCTGGTCTGCTGCCTCGGCCCGGCCCCCGCGGGCCTCCGGGACGAAGTCGAGTCCACGGGCGCCCTGTTCGCGGCCGACGCGATCGACCCGGTGGCCGCGCTCGTCCGTGCCCAGCGGCTCGCGGTCGCCCTCGCGGACCGGCGCGGCCTCAACCCGGACCGTCCGCGGCACGTGTCGCGCTCGGTGATCCTCGCCGGAGCGTTCCGCCCGGCTGCCTCCGAAGCGGCCCGTATCCTGCGCTCATGATCGAGAACGACGCCACGGACCTCCTGGACATGCCCCGCGACTGGCAGCGCGCCCTCGCCGTCGTCGCCCACCCCGACGACCTGGAGTACGGCTGCGCCGCCGCTGTCGCCGACTGGACGGACGCCGGCAAGGAGGTCGTCTACGTCCTCGCCACCCGTGGCGAGGCCGGCATCGACACCCTCGCCCCGGACGTCTGCGGCCCGCTCCGCGAACAGGAACAGCGGGACAGCGCCGCCGTCGTCGGCGTGGAGACCGTCGAATTCCTCGACCACCGCGACGGCGTCGTCGAGTACGGGCCGGGGCTGCGCCGCGACATCGCGGCCGCGATCCGCCGCCACCGGCCGGAGCTCGTCGTCACCCTCAACCACCGCGACACCTGGGGCGGGGGCCCGGGCGCCCCCTGGAACACCCCCGACCACCTGGCCGTCGGCCGTGCCACGCTCGACGCGGCGGCCGACGCCGGCAACCGCTGGATCTTTCCCGAGCTCACCGAGCAGGGGCTTGAGCCCTGGGACGGTGTGCGCTGGGTGGCGGTCGCGGCGTCCAGCACCCCGACCCACGCGAGCGACGCGGCCCCGGGCCTGGACCGCGCGATCCGCTCGCTGCTCTGCCACCGCGCCTACATCGAGGCCCTGACGGACGAGGACCTGGAGGAGTACGTCCGCTCCTTCCTCACCGCCACGACGAGCCGAGCCGCCGCCCGCTTCGGCGGCCGCCCGGCCGTGACGTTCGAGCTCTTCGCCCGCTGACGGCGGAGCCGGAGCGGGGCCCGGCTCACCCCATGGGCGCGGGCTTCAGCACCGCGAAGGGCGCGCCGAAGGGGTCGGCGAGCCAGGCGATGCGGCCGACGTCCGGGACGTCGGCGGCCGGCAGGAGGACCGAGCCGCCGTTGCCCTGGGCCGAGCGGGTGATCGCGTCGACGTCCGCGACCGCGAAGTACGGGATCCAGTGGGGTGTCTCCCCCTGGAGTTCGGCGGCTCCGCCGAAGGAGGCGTCCTCCTGGTCGCCCTCGGCGGTGGAGATCACCCGGTACGTCATGCCCGGTGCCGCCATCTCCGCCCAGCGCCAGCCGAACAGCGTCCGGTAGAAGGCGAGGACGGACTCCGGGTCGGTGACGTGGAGTTCCGTCCAGACCAGGGTGTTGTCGGAGGAGGTGCGCTCCAGACCGCGCACGGTCCCCGGCTGCCAGACGGCGAACTGGGCGCCGCCGGGGTCGGTGAGGGCGGCCATGCGGCCCGCGTCCATGACGTCGAAGGCCGGGAGGCGCACCGTGCCGCCCGCGGACTCGGCGGTCTTCGCCGTGGCGTCCGCGTCCGGCGTCTGGAAGTACACCGTCCAGGCGCTGCTCGCGCCCTCCTCGGTGAGCGGGCCGAGCGCGGCGACCGTGCGGCCGTCCTGCTGGAAGAAGCCGTAGCCCCCGGCGTCCGGTCCCGCCGAGCGGAACTCCCAGCCGAGGACGGCGCCGTAGAAAGCGGCGGCGGCCTCGGTGTCGGGGCTGCCGAGATCGATCCAGCTGGGGGAACCCGTGGTGAACTGCGTACCGAGCATGGGAGGTGTCCTGTCCTTCCGTCGTCCGTGCCTGCCGGAGTCGTGGCCGCGGGGTCGTGCCGCCGGAGCCGTGACTGCCGGGGTCGTGCTGCCGGAGCCGTGCCGCCGGTACCACCGGCTTCCGGTCACCATGACCGATCCTCACCCCTGCGTCGCGGCGGCGCAGCCGCAGCACCCCCGGTTCATCCGCGCGGGCGACCGGCCACCGTGTCCTCCAGGTCGCCGAGCAGCAGCTCGGTGTTGATCGCCACACCGGCCCGGTAGCCCAGGGCGACCGCGTTGACGACCTGCTCCTGCGGGCCGGTCACGTTCCCGGCGGCCCAGACGCCGGGAACGCTCGTGCGGCCCGTCTCGTCCACCGTGACGAACTCCCCGAACGGCGTCTCGCTCAGCGCCGCCCCGAGCTGCCGCAGGACGCCGTCGCGGGGCGCGAGGCGGTCGGCCGCGGCGAAGACCACCGAGCGGGCGACCACCCGGCCGTCGGCGAGCCGCACCCCGGTCAGCCGGTCGTCCTCGACGACGAGCCCCGCCACCTCGCCCGCCACGACCGTGACCCCGGCCGCGTCGAGCAGCGCCGTGTCGTGCGTGGAGAGCGCGTCGGCCGTGTGCAGGAAGAGCGTCACGTCACGGGACCAGTGGGCGACCATCAGCGCCTGGTGCGCGGGCATCCTCGGGTGCGCGATCACGCCGAAGGCCTGGTCACGGACCTCCCAGCCGTGGCAGTACGGGCAGTGCAGTACGTCGCGGCCCCAGCGCTCGGCGACCCCGTCGAGCTTCGGGAGCTCGTCGACGAGTCCGGTCGTGACGACGAGCCGCCGCGCCCCCACGGCCGTACCGTCCGCGAGCGACACGGTGAACCCGCCCCGCCCGTCCGGCGCCGCGCCCGTCACCCGCCCGGCCCGCCACTCCACCCCGTACGCGGCGATCTCACGCCGCCCCGCCTCCAGGTACGCGGCGGGGCTCATGCCGTCCCGGGACAGGACCCCCTGCATGTGGGCCGCAGGCGCGTTGCGGGGCTCGCCCGCGTCGACGACCAGCGTGCGCCGCCGCGACCTGCCCAGGATCAGCGCGGCGCTGAGGCCCGCCGCACCGCCCCCGATCACGACCACGTCGTACCGCCCGTCCGGCTCCGTCAGCTCCGGCTCCTTCATCTCCGGCTTCGTCATCTCCGGCTTCGTCATCTCCGTGCTCCTCATGGTCGCGCTCATGAGGGAAGAGTCGCTTTCACCGAATCGAACGGCAACTCTTCTTGCTGTTTCTGCAAGACTGTAGCCATGACCGAAGACGACGACCGCATCGACGCCGTGCTCAACGAGGTCGGCCCCCGGCTCCGCCGCGTCCGCCGCGACCGAGGGGTGACCCTCGCCGAGCTCTCCGCCGCCACCGGCATCTCCGTGAGCACCCTGTCCCGGCTGGAGTCCGGGCAGCGCAAGCCCAGCCTCGAACTGCTCCTCCCGCTCGCCCGCGCCCATCAGGTCCCCCTCGACGAGCTGGTCGGCGCCCCCGCCGTCGGCGACCCCCGGGTCAAGGCCCGGCCGATCGTGCGCCACGGCCGCACGATGTACCCGCTGACCCGGCAGCCCGGCGGCCTCCAGGCGTACAAGGTGATCCAGGAGAAGCCGACCGAGACCCCGGAGCCCCGCGTCCACGAGGGGTACGAGTGGCTGTACGTGCTCTCCGGGAGGCTGCGACTCGTCCTCGGCGAGCACGACGTCGTCCTCGCCGCCGGAGAGGCCGCCGAGTTCGACACGCGCGTCCCGCACTGGTTCGGCCCGGCGGGCGACGGGCCCGTGGAGTTCCTCAGTCTCTTCGGCCCGCAGGGGGAGCGCATGCATGTCAGGGCGCGGCCGAAGAAGTCCGGCTGACGTGCGGGGGAGGCGGGTCGAACCGTCCGAAGAAGTCCGGCCGGCCCCGTTCCCCCGCGGACAAGCGACCGCTTAGTATGCCACCGACCACCCGGTACGGAGGAGGCTCGCGGATGCAGGCATGGCGTGTGTACGAGAACGGCGAACCAGGCGCGGTGATGCGCCGCGAGGAGGTGGAGCCGCCCACGCCCGCCGACGGGCAGGTCCTCCTCAGGGTCCGCGCCGCGAACGTCAACTTCCCGGACGCGCTGCTCTGCCGCGGCCACTACCAGGTCAGGCCCCCACTGCCCTTCACGCCCGGCGTGGAGCTCTGCGGCGAGACCGAGGACGGCCGCCGTGTGATCACCACGGCCGCACTCCCGCACGGCGGCTTCGCGACGTACGCGCTCGCCGACGCCGCCGGGCTGCTCCCCGCCCCGGAGAGCCTCGACGACGCCGAGGCCGCCGCGCTGCACATCGGCTACCAGACCGGCTGGTTCGGCCTGCACCGCAGGGCCGCCCTCCAGGAGGGCGAGACCCTCCTCGTCCACGCCGCGGCGGGCGGCGTCGGCAGCGCCGCCGTCCAGCTCGGCAAGGCGGCCGGCGCCACCGTCATCGGCGTCGTCGGAGGACCGGAGAAGGCGGCCGTCGCCCGCGCCCTCGGCTGCGACCTCGTCGTCGACCGCCGCTCCGAGGACGTCGTCGCCGCCGTCAAGGCCGCGACGGGCGGCCGGGGCGCCGACGTGATCTACGACCCCGTCGGCGGCGAGGCCTACCAGCAGTCCGCCAAGTGCGTCGCCTTCGAGGGCCGGATCGTCATCGTGGGCTTCGCGAGCGGCACCGTCCCCACGCCTGCCCTGAACCACGCCCTCGTGAAGAACTATTCGGTGCTCGGGCTCCACTGGGGTCTGTACGCGGCCAAGGACCCGGCCTCGATCGCCCGCTGCCACGAGACCCTCACCACCTACGCCGCCAAGGGCCTCATCAAGCCCCTCATCGGCGACCGCGTCCCCTTCGCCGGCGCGGCGGACGCCGTCCAGCGCGTCGCCGACGGCACCACCACCGGCCGTCTGGTCGTCCTCCCGGAAGGAGCCCGCGCGTGACCGACGCAGAAGAACTCATCGCCCTCACTCGGCAGCTGCTCGCCGACCATCCGCCCGCCACCACCGACCGCACCGACTTCCTGCGGGCCCGCTTCGACGCCGGACTCGCCTGGGTGCACTACCCCGTGGGCCTCGGCGGACTCGGCGCGCCGCGCTCCCTCCAGGCCGTCGTCGACACCGAACTCACCGCGGCGGGCGCCCCCGACAACGACCCGCGCCGCATCGGCATCGGCCTCGGCATGGCCGCCCCCACCCTCCTCGCCTACGGCTCCGAAGAGGTCAAACGCCGCTTCCTCCGCCCGCTGTGGGTGGGCGAAGAGGTCTGGTGCCAGCTCTTCAGCGAACCCGGCGCCGGCTCCGACCTCGCCGCGCTCGGCACCCGCGCGCTGCGGGACGGGCAGGACTGGGTGATCGACGGCCAGAAGGTGTGGACCTCCAGCGCCCACGTCGCCCGCTGGGCCATCCTCATCGCCCGCACCGACCCGGACGTGCCCAAGCACCGGGGCATCACCTACTTCGTCTGCGACATGACGGACCCCGGCGTGGAGGTCCGGCCGCTGCGCCAGATCACCGGCGAGGCGGAGTTCAACGAGGTCTTCCTCACCGGCGTCCGGATCCCCGACGCCCATCGCCTCGGCGAGATCGGCGACGGCTGGCGGGTCGCGCAGACCACCCTCATGAACGAGCGGGTCTCCATCGGCGGCTCCCGCATCCCCCGCGAGGGCGGCATGATCGGGAAGGCCGCCACGACCTGGCGCGAGCGCCCCGAGCTGCGCACCCACGACCTGCACCGGCGCCTCCTCGACCTCTGGGTCGACGCCGAGGTCGCCCGGCTCACCGGCGAACGGCTCCGGCAGCAGCTCGTCGCCGGCCAGCCCGGCCCCGAGGGCAGCGCGATGAAGCTCGGCTTCGCCCGGCTCAACCAGGCCATCAGCGGCCTGGAGGTGGAACTCCTCGGCGAGGAGGGCCTGTTGTACGGAGACTGGGAGATGCGGCGCCCCGAGCTCGTCGACTTCACGGGGCGCGACGCCGGCTACCGCTATCTGCGCTCCAAGGGCAACTCGATCGAGGGCGGCACGACCGAGGTCCTGCTCAACATCGTCGCCGAACGGGTCCTCGGTCTGCCCTCCGAGCCCCGCAACGACAAGGACGTCGCATGGAAGGACCTCGCCCGATGACCGAAGCGACGGAACAGCCGGCACAGAGCGACCTGCTCTACTCCGAGACCGAGGACGACCTGAGGGCCGCCGTCCGTGCCCTGCTCACCGACCGGGCGGGCCACCAGGACCAGCTCGGCCGGATCGAGACGGACAGCCCGTACGTCCCCGGGCTCTGGAAGGCCCTCGCCGGTGACATGGGCGCCGCCGGACTCCTCGTACCCGAGAAGCTCGGCGGCCAGGGCGCGAGCCACCGCGAGGCCGCCGTCGTCCTGGAGGAGCTGGGGCGCGCGGTGACCCCGGCGCCGTACCTCACGAGCGCGGTCGTGGCCACCGAGACACTGCTCGCCCTCGCGGGGGAGAGCACCCCGGCGGCCGAGCTCCTGTCCGGGCTCGCGAGCGGCCGCGGCGTCGCCGTCCTCGCCGTACCCCTGTCGGCCTCCCCGTACGCGGAGCCGTCGGCGGGGTCGTCCGTCAGCGGTGTCGCGGACGCCGTCGCCGCCGACGTCCTCCTCGTCCTCCGCGCCGACGGCCTGTACGCCGTGCCGGCCGGGGAGGCGACCGTCGAGCCGCAGACGCCCCTCGACCTCACCCGCCCGCTCGCCCGCGTCACCACGGAGGCCGGGACCGGCACCCGGCTCGCCGGACCGGACGAGGCCGGCGCCGCGGTGCGCCGCGGGCTGCTCGCGGGAGCCGGACTGCTCGCCTCCGAGCAGCTGGGGCTCGCCGAGTGGTGCCTGGAGGAGACCGTCCGCCACACCCGCGAGCGTCACCAGTTCAACCGCCCGGTCGGCTCGTTCCAGGCGCTGAAGCACCGCATGGCCCAGCTGTGGCTGGATGTCGTCGGCGCCAGGGCGGCGGCCCGCGCCGCCGCCGACGCCCTCGCCACCGGCAGCCCGGACGCCCCGCTCACCGTGGCGGTCGCCCAGGCCTACTGTTCCAAGGTGGCCGTCCGTGCCGCCGAGGAGTGCGTACAGCTGCACGGCGGAATCGGCATGACCTGGGAGCACCCCGCGCACCTGGCGCTCAAGCGGGCCAAGTCCGACCAGCTCGCGCTGGGCTCGGCGGGCCGCCACCAGGACGCGATCGCCGCCCTGGTCGACCTCCCGGCTCCCGCCTAGGGAACCTGGAGGCCGCCCGGTAAGGGGCCACTGTGTCCGCACCCCTTTACATACTGTTTAATTGCGAGTTGTTCGCAATAACAGTTGATCTCCAAAAGGGGTGTGGACACGATGACCGCCCGATCCATCCGCGGCACGGCCGCCGCGATACTCGCGGGGGCCCTGACCCTCGCGGCGGCGGCCTGCACGAACCCCGGCTCCACCGCCGGGGCCTCCGGCGGCCCCAAGGATTCCGCGGTCGTCGGCATCGCCTACGAACCCGAGACGCTCAGCCCCCTCCTCGGCTACGGCAAGGACGGCAACTCCAAGATCTTCGACGGGCTCCTCGCCTTCGACGAGACCATGAAGCTGAAGCCGGCCCTCGCCGTGAAGCTGCCGCACGTCAGCGCGGACGGCCTCACATACACGTACACGCTCCGCGATGACGTGACCTTCAGCGACGGAGCGCCCTTCACCTCGAAGGACGTCGTCTTCACCTACCGGACGATCCTCGACCCGAAGACGAACAACCCCTCCCGCACCGAGCTCGACGCGGTCAAGTCCGTCGAGCCGGTCGGCGACGACACCGTCGTCTTCACCCTGAAGTACCCCTACGCGCCCTTCGCCGAGCGCACCGTCCACGCCATCGCGCCCGAGCACGTCGCCGCGAAGCAGGACGTCAACACCGGCGCCTTCACCACGCGGCCCGTCGGCACCGGACCGTACGTCCTCACCGGCTGGTCCAAGGGCGAGAAGCTCACCTTCAAGGCCAACCCCACCTACTGGGACGGCGCGCCCGCGGTGAGGCGGTTCACGATGGCGATCGTCAAGGACGACGACGTCCGCGCGACCCGGCTGCGCGCCGGCGACCTCGACGGCGCCATCCTGCCGCCCAACCTCGCCGCCGGCTTCACGGGCGACAAGAGCAAGCGCACGTACGAGGCGAAGACCTACGACTACCGCACCGTCACCCTCCCCACCCACCACCAGGTCACCGGCGACACCGCCGTCCGCCGCGCCCTCGACATCGCCGTCGACCGGCAGGCCATGGTCGACAAGATCCTCGAAGGGGCGGGCAAGCCCGCCTACGGGCCCGTCCCCACCGACAGCCCCTGGTTCACGAAGGGCACCGAGCGCCGCCACGACCTCACCGGCGCGCGGAAGATCCTCGACGAGGCCGGCTGGAAGCCCGGCCCGGACGGCATCCGCGTCAGGAACGGCGTCCGCGCCGAGTTCCCGCTCTGGTACCTCTCGGGCGACAAGCTCCGCCAGGACCACGCCCTCGCCTACGCCTCCGACGCCAAGAAGGCCGGCATCGCCATCACCACCCAGGCCGGCACCTGGGAGGTCATCGAGCCCCGTATGAAGACCGACGCCGTCCTCGCCGGCGGCGGCTCGCCCGGCGACCCCGACTTCGACCAGTACCTGCTCCTGAAGTCCTCCCTCGGCGGCGACGGCTTCAACAACATGGCCTGGTACGACAACAAGACCGTCGACCGCGCCCTGGAGGACGGCCGCCGGACGAACGACACCGCCGAACGCCGCGCCGCGTACGACACCGTCCAGCGCGAACTGGCCGCGAACCCCGGCTACACCTTCCTCACCCACATCGACCACCTGTACGTCGTCAACGACAGCTGGGACGGGCTCAGCACCCAGATCGAGCCCCACGACCACGGCCTCGCGTCCGGCCCCTGGTGGAACGTCGAGTCCTGGAAGCCGAAGCAGCCGAAGAAGTCGGGAGCGACCGAGCAGTGAAGCGCCGCCTCCCCTGGGGGGCCATGGCACGGATGACGGGACGGCGCGCCCTGGCCGCCGTCCCCGTCCTCCTCGCCGTCACCTTCGCGGTGTTCGCCGTCGCCGAAGCCTCCCCCTTCGACCCGGTCAAGGCCTACGCCGGCACCGCCGGACTGACCGCCTCGCAGGAGAACCTCGACCAGCTCCGCGCCAACCTCGGCGCCGACCAGCCCCTCCTCACCCGCTGGTGGGAGTGGCTGACCTCCGCCGTCACCGGCGACCTCGGCGACTCCTCGGTCATGCGCCGGCCCGTCGCCGAGGTCATCACCGAGCGCCTCGGCTGGTCCGTCCTCCTCGCCGTCTCCGCCTTCCTCGTCGCCATCGTCCTCGGCACCCTCCTCGGCGTCCTCGCGGGCCGCCGCCGCGGCGGCCTGACCGACCGGGCCGTCAGCTCCGCCGCGTACACCCTGGAAGCCGCCCCCGCCTTCTGGCTCGGCCTCCTCGCGATCTGGTTCTTCGCCCTGAAGCTCGGCGTCCTGCCGGCCGGCGGACTCACCGACACCGGCAGCGACACGGTCACCGCCGGCCAGGTCGCCCGCCACCTCGTCCTGCCGGCGCTCGTCCTCGGGATCTCCCAGCTGCCCTGGTTCTTCCTGTACGTCCGCCAGGGCGTCGGCGACGCCCTCGACGAGGACCCGGTGCGCGGCGCCCGCGCCCGCGGCCTCAGCCGCCGTACCGTCCTCACCGGCCACGCCCTGCGCTCCGGAATGCTGCCGATGCTCACCCTCATCGGCTCCCGCGTCCCCGAACTCATCACCGGCGCCCTGCTCGTGGAGACCGTCTTCAGCTGGCCCGGGATCGCGGCGGCGACCGTCACGGCCGCCACCTCCGTGGACTTCCCGCTGCTCGCGGCCCTCACGGTCCTCGCCACCGCCGCCGTCCTCCTCGGCAACCTCCTCTCCGACCTGCTGTACGGCCTCGCCGACCCGAGAGTGGGCTTCGATGGCTGACCAGCGCACCCACCGCCTGCGGCTGTGGACCTCCGCCGTGACCGTCGGCGTCATCCTCCTCGCCGTTCTGCTCGTGCCCCCGCTCGCGCAGCTCGACGAACAGGCCGTCGACCTCTCGGCGAAGCTCCTCCCACCGTCCTGGGACCACCCCTTCGGCACCGACGACCTCGGCCGCGACCTGCTCCTGCGCTGCGTCTACGGGCTGCGGATCTCGCTCCTCGTCGGCCTCGTCGCCGCACTCGTCGCCACCGTCGTCGGCACCGCCGTCGGAGCCGCGGCCGGAGCACTCGGCGGCTGGACCGACCGCTGCCTCATGCGGCTCGTCGACGCCTTCTCCTCCGTGCCGCACCTGCTCCTCGGCATCTTCGTCGTGGCGCTCTTCCGGCCGGGCGTCTGGCCGGTCATCGCGTCCGTCGCCGTCACCCACTGGCTCTCCACCGCCCGGATCGTCCGCTCCGAGGTCCTCTCGCTGCGCACCCGGCCCTTCGTGGACGCCGCCGTCTCCGGCGGCGCCTCACGGTGGCGCGTCACCGTGCGGCACCTGCTGCCCGCCGTCCTGCCGCAGGCCGGGCTCGCCGCCGTCCTCATGATCCCGCACGCCATGTGGCACGAGTCGGCGCTCTCCTTCCTCGGTCTCGGCCTCCCCAGCCACCAGGCGAGCCTCGGCAACCTCGTCCAGAACGCCCGCTCCTCGCTCCTCGCCGGGGACTGGTGGCCCACCCTCTTCCCCGGCCTCCTCCTCATCGTGCCGACCCTCGCCATCGCGGGCCTCGCGGGCGTGTGGCGGGACCGGCTCAACCCACGCCGCCGATCGGAGCTCATGCTGTGAACGCCGCCGACCGCACGGTCCTGCGCGCCCTGGAGGCCGTCACCGCCGAGCGCGCCGAGGACGCCGTCCTCAGCGTCCGCGGCCTGACCGTCCGCTTCCGGCTGCGCGGCGGCCGGACCGTCGCCGCCGTCAGCGACGCCGACTTCGACCTCGGCGCGGGGGAGTGCCTCGCGCTCGTCGGCGAGAGCGGCTGCGGCAAGTCCGTCCTCGCCTCCGCCCTCCTCGGCCTGCTCCCGGGCAACGCGGAGACCTCCGGAACGGCCCTCCTGGAGGACGCCGCAGGAGCCGGACCCACGGACCTCCTGGCCGCCGACGAGAAGACCCTCGCCCGCACCGTACGGGGCCGGCGCGTCGGCCTCGTACCGCAGAGCCCCGCCGCCCACCTCACCCCCGTCCGCACCGTACGGTCCCAGCTCGAGGAGACCGTACGAGCCCTCACCGGCACCCCGCGCCGCGCGCGGCGGAAGGCCGCCGAGGACGCCGCCGAACGGGCCGCCTTCCCCGCCGGCCACCTCGACCGGTACCCCCACGAACTCTCCGGCGGCCTCGCCCAGCGCGCCGCCACCGCCCTCGCCCTCATCGGCGACGCCCGCCTCCTCCTCGCCGACGAACCGACCACCGGACTCGACCGGGACCTCGTCGACCGCACCGTCGACGAACTACGCCGCCACGTCGACGAGGGCCGGGGCCTGCTCCTCATCACCCACGATCTCGCCGCCGCCGCGCGCATCGCCGACCGCGTCGCCGTCATGTACGCGGGCCGGATCGTCGAAGTCGCCCCCGCCCACCGCTTCTTCGGCCCGACAGGGCCCCGCCACCCCTACGCGCGCGGGCTCCTCGACGCCCTCCCCGACCGCGCGTTCACCCCCGTCCCAGGGCTGCCCCCGGAACTCTCCGCGCTGCCCGACGGCTGCGCCTTCGCCACGCGCTGCTCCCTCGCCACCGACCTCTGCGCCACCCGCCCCGAGCCGCGCGCCGGGGTGGCCTGCCACCACCCGGAGCCGTCCCGTGCTTGAACTCGACTCCATCACCGCCGGATACGAGCGCCGCGCCCCCGTCTTCCACGGAGCCTCGCTCACCGTCGCCACCGGCGAGTCCGTCGGCCTCCTCGGCCCCAGCGGCTGCGGCAAGTCCACCCTCGCCCGGGTCGCCGCCCTTCTCCACCGCCCCGACGCGGGCCGCCTCGTCCTCGACGGCTCCGAGATCCGCGCCTGGCGCCACCGCGCCCCGCGCGAACACCGCACCGCCGTCGGCGTCGTCTTCCAGCAGCCCCGCACGGCGGCCGACCCCCGCCTCACCCTCGCCGATCTGATCGCCGAACCGCTCCGCGCGACCGGCCGCCGCGCCGAGGCGGCCGACCGGGTCGCGGCACTCGCCCCGGCCGTCGGCCTCACCCCCGACCTCCTCGTCCGCCGCCCCCACGAGGTCAGCGACGGCCAGCTCCAACGCGCCTGCCTCGCTCGCGCCTTGACCCTGCGCCCCCGCTGGCTGATCTGCGACGAGATGACCGCGATGCTCGACGCCTCCACCACGGCGGCGCTCGTCGCCGCCGTCGAGACCTACCGCGCGGAGACCGGAGCGGGCCTGCTCGCCGTGGGCCACGACCGCGTCCTGCTGAACCGCTGGTGCGACCGTACGGTGGAGTGGAAGGACTGCCTGCCCGCCGAGGAGAACCCGTGACCACCCCCTGGGGCCGCGCCGCCGACGACGATCCCCTCGACGGGCTGCGCGCCGCGGTCACCGCAGCCGGCTGCGGCTTCGAGCCCCAGGGCGGATACGAGGACCGCTGCTGGCTCCTCCACTCGGTCCACGACGGTCCCGTACGGCTCCGCTGGGACGAGGTGCTGTCCCGAGCCGGGCGACGGCTGGCCGACTGGCCCGGCACCCTGTCCCACCTGGTCTTCGAGGGCGTGGAGGGGAGCGACGACCTCGAAGGACCCGACCCGGCGGAGCCGGACCGCGCGTGCCTGGCCCTGCTCGTCGAGCACCTGGTCCGCAGCGGCCCCCAGGGGCCGGACACCCCCTGCGCGGGCGTCCGGGCCCCCGTGGCGACGTCCTTCGAGGAGCGGATGCTCCACGGCGAACGGCTGGTCGCCCGGCGCGGCCGGCTCGGCGACGCCCTCGCCCACCACGACGCCATGCCCGACGGGTGGTTTCCCGCCACCTGGTGGGCGACGGACGGAAGCTGGCTTGTAGGGTCTCAGGCTCCGTGGCCAAATCTCAGGACGGTTGGCCACGGGCCTTGACCCCGGGTCTTGGACACCGGAGAGACTTGGATCTTGATGGTCCAGGAGAACGGAGTCCCCGTGGGGATGAAGCACTACCCCGCCGAGTTCAGGGCGGACGCGGTCGCGCTGTACCAATCCCGTCCGGGAGCGACGATCAAGTCGGTCGCCGCTGATCTCGGGGTGAACACCGAGACACTGCGGAACTGGATACGGGCTGCCGACGGCCGCCGCTCCGGTGCCCGCTCCGCGCCGCCGGCCACTGCGCAATCTGGTGGTAACGCCGTCCAGGCGGAGCTGGCCGCGGCGAGGAAGAGGATTCGCGAGCTGGAGGAAGAACGAGACATCCTCCGCAAGGCGGCCCGGTATTTCGCCGGGGAGACGCGCTGGTGAACCGCTGCCAGTTCGTTGACGATCACCAGCGCCGATACGGCGTCAAGCGGCTCTGCGACATCCTCGGGATCGCCCGCTCGAGCTTCTACTACTGGCGCCCCACCGCCCCGGACCGGGCGGCCCGCCAGGCCGCCGAGGCCGAAGTCGCGGCCCGGATACGCCAGGTCCACAAAGACTCCGACGGCACCTACGGCGCCCCGAGGATCACCGCCGGGCTCCGCGACGAGGACGGCCTGGTGGTCAACCACAAGCGCGTCGCGAGGATCATGCGGACCATCGGCCTTGAAGGCGTCCGCCTGCGGCGCCGGCACCGCACCACCGTCCGGACCCGGCCGCCGCGAAGGCACCGGACCTGATCGGCCGGGACTTCACCGCCGTGGTCCCGAACACGAAGTACGTCGGCGACATCACTTACCT